>NZ_SZVK01000032.1:0-48621 GCF_005280595.1 Escherichia sp. MR
GCTGATAGAAACAGAAGCCACTGGAGCACCTCAAAAACACCATCATACACTAAATCAGTAAGTTGGCAGCATCACCCGGGCGTTTACCGTTATATTCTGACAACCATTTTTCCGTGATTTTCCGCACTTCATTCCGTGTTCTGAACAGATAAAAATCGGACGGTATGTCCGTTTATAACGCTCAATGAAAGCGTTCTGTGTCGGCTTATCCAGCTGAATAAACTCCAGTTTTACTGCATGTTTCTCTGTCCATTCAGCCATTGTGATTCCACAAATATCCCTCTCGCCGCAGAAAAGTGTCGGAAAACTGTATCGTGGATATCGCTCTTCCATCGCCTGCAAGACGACAATAACGGGTTCGTCACGCGTGGTATCCGGACGATAATGATAAACCGTTCTGCTCAGGTTCAGACTCCAGCAGGCCTGACGAATACTGAGTCTGAACGACGTTATCAGATGAGTGAGCAGCTCACGCTTAAAGGCTGGTTTTAAAGTTTGTTTCGATAACGTCTTTCAGGCTCGGTTCTTCAGGTTATGGTCGGCAATCATCTGTTTGAGACGGTGGTTTCCGGGCGCTGTTGGGTATGATTAATGTCATTGTGTGCAGGAAATTGCTGAGCCATGTCAGCATCACATCAACGCTGGAATCCATTGATGAAAGTGTTGATAGTCTGCGGGATATACTGGAAACAGAGTTGATGTAGTGGCCTGATGAATATGGCGTTGACACAATTTGATATTCGCAACGAAGAACTGTAAATATTACGGACGAAAAAAAACAGACTTGCGTCAACAAGTCTGTTCTTCAAGAGATTTTCTTTCAACTACGGTAACAACGTTACATCGTGTTTTTACTGGCTAGCTTTCGTGTCCGTCAGGATTGCATCTTGCAAAACTGACCAACCGGCTTTGAATAGTGGTGCCCGGACTCGGAATCGAACCAAGGACACGGGGATTTTCAATCCCCTGCTCTACCGACTGAGCTATCCGGGCAACGGGGCGCATTAAACCTGATTCGCCTCGTCTCGTCAATCAAATTTCTTCAAATTACTGCAGACTGCACAATCTATCATCACTTTGCCGCTATTACACACATTTCAGGCAAACCAGGCGGTCCAGGCGGCGGAAAGAGGCATTGCCAGAAGCAGTGCTGGAAGCATGTTGACTACCGGGAACATTTTAATGCCACAGATGCGCAAACCGGTCGCCAGAAGCAATAAACCGCCTACGGCGCTAAAGTCCGCCATCATCGCCGGTGTCGTTAGCGGTAATATCAGCGCGGCTCCCCAGGCCAGTGTTAACTGGATGATGAGCAATGGAATGCTAATCACTGATACCGCAATCCCCAGAGAGCAGGCGAAGATCATCGCCGTAAAGAAATCAAGAAATGACTTGGCGATTAAAATACTCGGATCGCCGGTCATTCCTTCATTCATCGCGCCGAAGATCCCTGTACCGCTGGCACAAAACAGGACGATAATCGCAACAAAATTTTGAATAAATGATTCATGCGCTGGCTTCTTGTGCGAGTGGCGAAACAGATTTTGCGCTCTGGCAACCGCTGTATTGACTCCTTTCTCCAGCAAACACATTTCGCCGATTAGAGCGCCAAGTAGCGTTGCTAAAACCATCGCCGGAAGGTTGGCGCATTTCACCACCAGTAAAATACCAATCCCCAACGATGCTAGACCAAAAATCGATGTCATTGAGACGCGGATACGTTCCGGTAAACGTTGGCTAAGCAGTGCGCCGAGAATGCCACCCAGTAATACTGCACTCGCGTTGATAAAAGGGCCGATGACCACAAGAGTTCCTGTTAACTGTATTGTTTGATTTTTTTATTATGAACTTTTTGCCCCGTTTATAGCTTGCCTGGACGCAAAGTCCTGGCTTGCACGCTTTAGCGAAAGGTGCCATGATTGCGCGAATTTTCTCCTCTCTGTACGGAGTTTGCCTGATGCATGCCACCTCCTTACATTCTCTCGCTCCTCGCCGTTTTGCGCGAAAATATTCCCTTTCCATGTTACTGCTCATGCGGTGAAGTTAACGCACGCTCACTGCAGGACAACAGTAAAATCAGAGCGTTTCTGCTTTTACTGATGTCTGGCGGTCGGAGCTGGTGACCAGTTTGACCCCCATCTCATGGGGCAAGGTTTTTCACCTTGTCCGATATTCTTACCTCCCCGAAACGGGTTTGCGTTTATGAAATCAATGAGTATTGCCGCCAGTAATGAACTGGTTTCCCGACTTTCTACCCATCGTCGCGTGGTGGCGCTGGAAGATACTGATTTTACGGACGTCGCGGCAGTCGTCATTACCGCTGCGGATAGTCGTAGTGGCATTCTTGCGTTACTTAAGCGAACCGGTTTTCATCTGCCGGTATTTTTGTATTCTGACAATGCTGTTGAAGTGCCTGCGGGCGTTACGGCGATTATCAACGGTAACGAGCAGCAGTGGCTGGAGCTGGAGTCTGCTGCTTGCCAGTATGAAGAGAATTTGCTGCCACCGTTTTATGACACGCTGGCGCAGTACGTTGAGATGGGCAACAGCACCTTTGCTTGCCCTGGGCATCAACATGGCGCGTTCTTTAAGAAGCATCCAGCTGGACGCCATTTTTACGATTTCTTTGGTGAGAACGTCTTTCGCGCCGATATGTGTAATGCTGACGTAAAATTGGGCGATCTGCTTATTCATGAAGGATCGGCGAAGGATGCGCAGAAATTCGCAGCCAAAGTCTTTCATGCCGATAAAACCTATTTTGTCCTGAACGGCACATCGGCAGCGAATAAAGTGGTGACGAATGCGCTGTTAACGCGTGGCGATCTGGTGCTCTTCGACCGTAACAACCATAAGTCGAATCATCACGGCGCGCTGATTCAGGCGGGGGCGACGCCGGTCTATCTGGAAGCTTCACGTAACCCGTTTGGTTTCATTGGCGGTATTGATGCGCACTGTTTTAATGAAGAGTATCTGCGCGAGCAAATTCGCGACGTTGCGCCAGAAAAAGCCGAGCAATCGCGCCCGTTTCGCCTGGCGATCATTCAGTTAGGGACCTATGACGGCACTGTCTACAACGCCCGTCAGGTGATCGATACCATTGGGCATCTGTGCGATTACATTCTGTTTGATTCCGCATGGGTTGGTTATGAACAGTTTATCCCGATGATGGCGGATAGCTCGCCGCTGCTGTTAGAACTTAACGAAAACGATCCGGGGATCTTTGTTACCCAGTCGGTGCATAAACAGCAGGCGGGATTCTCGCAGACGTCGCAGATCCATAAAAAAGATAACCATATTCGCGGGCAGGCGCGTTTTTGCCCACATAAGCGGTTGAATAATGCCTTTATGCTCCATGCTTCCACCAGTCCGTTCTATCCGCTATTTGCCGCGCTGGACGTCAATGCCAAAATCCATGAAGGGGAGAGTGGGCGTCGGCTATGGGCTGAGTGCGTTGAGTTGGGGATTGAAGCGCGCAAGGCGATTCTTGCGCGCTGTAAGCTGTTCCGTCCGTTTATTCCGCCCGTTGTCGATGGCAAATTGTGGCAGGATTATCCGACGTCAGTGTTGGCCAGTGACCGCCGTTTCTTCAGCTTTGAGCCAGGAGCAAAGTGGCACGGCTTTGAGGGATATGCCGCAGACCAGTATTTTGTTGATCCGTGCAAGCTGTTACTGACCACGCCGGGAATCAATGCCGAAACCGGTGAATATAGCGATTTTGGCGTACCGGCGACGATTCTGGCGCATTATCTGCGTGAGAACGGCATTGTGCCGGAAAAATGCGATCTCAACTCCATTCTGTTCTTATTAACGCCGGCTGAAAGTCACGAGAAGCTGGCGCAACTGGTGTCGATGCTGGCGCAGTTTGAACAGCATATTGAGGATGATTCGCCGCTGGCTGAGGTGCTACCGAGTGTTTATAACAAATATCCGGTACGCTACCGCGACTACACTTTGCGCCAGTTGTGTCAGGAGATGCACGATTTGTATGTCAGCTTCGACGTCAAAGACCTGCAAAAAGCGATGTTCCGCCAGCAGAGTTTCCCGTCAGTGGTGATGAATCCGCAGGATGCGCATAGCGCCTATATTCGCGGTGAAGTGGAATTGGTGCGGATTCGTGATGCCGAAGGGCGAATTGCGGCAGAAGGGGCGTTGCCTTATCCACCTGGCGTGCTTTGCGTGGTGCCGGGGGAAGTCTGGGGTGGAGCGGTTCAGCGTTATTTCCTTGCGCTGGAAGAGGGCGTGAATTTGCTGCCGGGGTTTTCGCCGGAGCTACAAGGTGTCTATAGCGAAACCGATGCGGATGGCATGAAACGGTTGTACGGTTATGTGTTGAAGTGAGAATAAAAAACGGGTCACCTTCTGGCGACCCGTTTCTCTTTGCGTAATTAGTGGCTAACAGTCTGTGTGCCCGCAGGGACACGAACGTGTTTGTATTTAAACATCGCCATGAACGCGAAGGCCAGAACCACAGAGTAACCTGCGAAAATCAGCCATACGGTCTGCCAGTCGGTAATGCCGTTTTGGGTGTACATCTCAACCACTTTACCGCTCACAATACCGCCGAGGATACAGCCGAAGCCGTTGGTCATCATCAGGAACATCCCCTGCGCACTGGCACGAATTGCCGGGCTGACTTCTTTTTCGACAAACACTGAACCAGAGATGTTGAAGAAGTCGAATGCGCAGCCGTAGACAATCATTGACAGCACCAACAGTACAGTACCGAACGGAGTCGGGTCGCCATAAGCAAACAGCGCAAAACGCAGGATCCACGCCACAATACTGATCATCATTACGTTCTTAATACCGTAGCGGCTTAAGAAGAACGGGATGGTCAGAATGAACAGAGTTTCCGAGATCTGCGAAATCGACATGATGATCGACGCATGTTGCACGATGAAGCTGCTGGCAAACATCGGATCTTTGTCGAAGCTGTGCAGGAAAGTATTACCGAACATGTTGGTAATCTGCAGTTCCGCACCCAGCAACATCGAGAAGATGAAGAAAATCGCCATACGCTTGTTTTTAAACAGCGCGAATGCATCAAGCCCCAGCAAAGTCGTCCAGCTCTGATTCGCTTGCTGTTTAGCAACCGGAATATGCGGCAGCGTAAAGGTAAATAGCACCAGAACGGCGGAGAGAGCTGCGCCAATATACAGCTGCATGTGGCTTAATTCGAAGCCAGACAGGCTCACCACCCACATCGCCATAATAAAGCCGATGGTGCCCCAGATACGGATTGGCGGGAAATCCGTCACAATATCCAGCCCGGCATTTTGCAGGCGATAGTAGGAGATAGTGTTGATTAACCCAAGCGTTGGCATATAGGCAAACGAGTTAATCAATATCACAAGGAACATCGCCTCCGGCGTGGTGACTTTCGCCGCCATGAAGAGAGTGATCGCACCAATAGTGTGACAAATGGCGTAAACCCATTTCGCACTTAACCATTTGTCGGCCACAATCCCCAGCAACGCAGGCATAAAGACAGCGGCGATACCCAGTGAACTATAAACTGCGCCGATAGAAGCACCGTCGAACTTCAGGGTAACAAACATATAGGAGCCGAGGGTCGTCAGCCAACTTCCCCACAGGCAGAACTGCAGAAAAGAGAGAATTTTCAGCTGCAGCTTAAGATTCATGTTAATTTCCTCACATCATGATGCGGATGAGTGTTTCAAAAAGCACATTTGACCGTGCAAGATGATGCGATTCTATCAACTTCACTGACTGTTTTTTTGTTACCCGTGGCAAATAATTGCAAATAATATCGTTTTGCAAAACATAATTGTGATGTGGATAACACTTTTGCCCCAGGACATCGTCAAGGGGCGATAAGTGCAATTATCGGCGACGGTAAGATTTTTGCGCCGTGTTCACTTTATAAAGATAGCGGCGAGATTCCGCAGAAGGATGGCGGGTCGTTAGCGTCTGATAAACATCGCCCGGGGTCATGGTATTAATAATATTAGCAGCTTGAATCTTATCGTTAGAGAAAACGCGTAACACGCTGCCTGCACCACCGTTATAAGCGGTGATGACGGCATAACGCCGCGACGTTGGGTTATCAATGCCGCCAAGATAAACATTGTTCAGCATCGCCAGATACGCAGTGCCGGTATCAATATTGCTGGCAGGATCAAACAAGAAACTGCGGCTCGGCGTGCCGGATTTCCCCTGCGAGCGGAACACATCTTTCCCGGCAGTATGTTGTACCACCTGCATTAATCCCAGCGCATCGGAACGGCTGACCGCATACGGGTTAAAGGAAGATTCGGTCTGCATAATCGCCAGAATCAGCGACTCATCAACGCCATATTTCCGTGACGCCTGGCGGACCATGCCGAGATATTTGTGCGCACGTTTATCAAGGTGGTTCGGCACCATGTTAATGGTGACGCTGTAGATGATACGCAGCCCGTTGCTGCGGCTTTTCAGACGGTTTTTCAGCAGATAATCCGCGAAGTTGCTTGCGCGACCTTCCCAGCGAATCGGCTGCCCGGTGTTGTCCACCACCTGACCGTAAAGAAAAGGTTCTTTCGAAATCGTAATATCATCAACGTCGGAATAGAGATCGACCGAACTCGGATCATCCCCCATCAGTAACGTTTTGATAATTGCCCGACGCAGATGTGCGGCAGGTTCTGTCCCGGCGATGGTTTCGATAGTGATCGTACCGTCATCAAAGTTGATGTGGCTGCGGGTCTGGTATTGATCGGTGTATTTCACGTAGTCCTTAGGACCGGCGATCACCACCTCTTTGAATCCCCAGATGTTCTCAATATTGTGGGCAAATTGCCCCATCAGAATATCAAAACCGTTGGTATCTTTGACCCAGGCTTCATTATAGGTATCGCCTTTTTTGGTCGTCGAGCAGGAGATGAGCAACGGCGCAATCAAAGCCAGCGCGAGATATTTTTTCATCATTCCGGGTGCGTGTTGTGTTTGTTTTTATGCAAGTTGCCGGAGGCGTACTCCGGCTCTGTTTTTATTTTTTATCTTCCGGCGTATAGCCCTCGATATGCACCTCTTTACCCTCGAACAGGAAGTTGACCATCTCCTGCTCCAGCAGCTTGCGGTGCTCGGCATTCATCATGTTGAGTTTCTTTTCGTTAATCAGCATGGTTTGTTTGTGCTGCCACTGCGCCCAGGCTTCTTTGGAAATCTCGTTGTAGATGCGTTTTCCCAGTTCGCCGGGGTATAGCTGAAAATCCTGACCTTCTGCTTCACGCTGCAGGAAAGTACAAAAAATCGTTCTGCTCATAAATCATCCTCTTTATCGACTCACGCGCTAAACCGGCGCGCCAGTGCGTAACTGCTGTAACAAACGCTCCACGGGAGCCGCCAGACCAACTGACGGCGGTTGCGCTAAGTTATACCAGAGCGCATTGCCTTCATCCATGCAACCGGTGAATGACGACACGGGAAGCCACATAGGCACAATATCTAAATGGAAATGGCTGAAGGTATGCCGAAACGCGGTGAGTTGCGTCAGGTTATCAGCAGCAATCTGCCGTTGCGCCAGCCACTGCCGCAAACTTTCTTCGTCGGCAAACTGCGGGAAACAGTATAAACCGCCCCACAATCCGCTCGGCGGACGCTGCGCCAGAAATACTTCATCTTCGTGCTGTAACAGCAAAAAGTAGCCGGTGCGCTCCGGTAATGTCTGTTTCGGTTTTTTGCCCGGATAAAGCGACCAGCTATTGTTGGCGGCGGCAATACACCCGTTTTGTAGCGGGCAGAGCGAACACTTCGGCTTCGAGCGCGTACAAATCATCGCGCCTAAATCCATCATCGCCTGATTAAACCGCTCCACGCCGACGGCGGGCGTAACCTGCTCGCTTAAACTCCACAGTTTGTTTTCGACCTCTTTTTTCCCTGGCCAGCCGCTTACAGCATAGCAGCGTGCTAACACGCGTTTGACGTTACCGTCGAGAATCGGAAAGTGCTTACCCAGAGAAAGCGAGAGGATCGCGCCTGCGGTGGAGCGTCCGACGCTAGGCAGCGCGGCGACTTCCTCAAAGGTTTCCGGGAATTTACCGCTGTGTAAGGTGGCAACTTGCTGTGCCGCTTTATGCAGATTGCGCGCGCGGGCGTAATAGCCAAGCCCGGTCCACAAGTGGAGAACTTCGTCCAACGGCGCATTGGCGAGATCGGTCACCGTCGGGAAGCGCGCCATAAAGCGTTCAAAATAGGGGATAACGGTCGCAACCTGAGTTTGTTGCAACATCACTTCTGAGAGCCATACTTTGTAGGGCGTCTTGTCAATTTGCCAGGGCAGAGTTTTTCGCCCGTATTTATCGTACCAGTCCAGAACCAGGGCTGAAAATTGCGACGCTTGCATGGTCACCGAATTCATTGTTGTTGGGGGCAAGATTGCAGCACAGCGACGGCAGGGTGTAAACCGGAACTTTCCGCAGCCACGGCCTTATCATGCTTGCATCCGGCAACTAACTTTGGATAATGCCCGTTTTCAGAACACTTTCACAAGCGACTAAATCTTTATGAAAAACGACGTCATCTCACCGGAATTTGATGAAAACGGCCGCCCATTGCGCCGTATCCGTAGTTTTGTGCGCCGCCAGGGGCGACTGACCAAAGGCCAGGAACATGCGCTGGAAAACTACTGGCCGGTGATGGGCGTTGAGTTCAGCGAAGATATGCTGGATTTCCCTGCGCTTTTTGGCCGTGAAGCGCCAGTGACGCTTGAGATTGGTTTCGGCATGGGCGCTTCGCTGGTGGCAATGGCTAAAGAGCGCCCGGAGCAGGACTTCCTCGGCATTGAAGTGCATTCGCCGGGCGTTGGCGCTTGTCTGGCTTCTGCGCATGAAGAAGGGTTAGATAACCTGCGTGTGATGTGCCATGACGCAGTCGAAGTGCTGCATAAAATGATTCCTGACAATTCATTGAGCATGGTTCAGCTCTTTTTCCCTGACCCGTGGCACAAAGCGCGCCATAATAAACGCCGTATCGTTCAGGTGCCGTTTGCTGAGCTGGTAAAAAGCAAACTGAAACTGGGGGGCGTATTCCATATGGCGACTGACTGGGAACCTTATGCGGAACATATGCTTGAAGTGATGTCTTCCATTGACGGTTATAAAAACCTGTCAGAGAGCAACGATTACGTACCGCGCCCGGCATCACGTCCGGTGACGAAATTTGAACAACGTGGTCATCGTCTTGGTCACGGAGTATGGGACTTAATGTTCGAGAGGGTGAAATAATGGCAAAGAACCGTAGCCGTCGTCTGCGTAAAAAAATGCACATCGACGAATTCCAGGAATTAGGATTTTCGGTGGCATGGCGATTCCCGGAAGGTACATCGGAAGAACAAATTGATAAAACCGTTGATGACTTTATTAACGAGGTTATCGAACCGAACAAACTGGCCTTTGACGGCAGCGGCTATCTGGCCTGGGAAGGTCTGATCTGTATGCAGGAAATCGGCAAATGCACTGAAGAACATCAGGCGATTGTGCGTAAGTGGCTGGAAGAGCGCAAACTGGATGAGGTACGCACCAGCGAACTTTTCGACGTTTGGTGGGACTAAGAAAACATACGGGCGATGACAAATGCAAAACTGCCTGATGCGCTACGCTTATCAGGTCTACAAAGATGCACGATCGAGTAGGCCGGATAAGGCGTTTACGCCGCATCCGGCATGGACAACGCGCACTTTGTTATCAATCTGGGCCAGCAAATGCTGGCCTGATTTGTTCTTGAGGGAAGATTATGATGCGCAAAATGCTGCTGGCGGCAGCACTTTCAGTGACGGCAATGACCGCTCACGCCGACTACCAGTGCAGCGTCACGCCGCGTGACGATGTGATTGTCAGCCCGCAAACCGTGCAGGTGAAGGGCGAAAACGGCAATCTGGTGATCACGCCAGACGGCAACGTGATGTATAACGGTAAGCAATATTCCCTGAATGCCGCCCAGCGCGAGCAGGCGAAGGATTATCAGGCTGAACTACGTAGCACCCTGCCGTGGATTGATGAAGGCGCGAAAAGCCGCGTCGAGAAAGCTCGCGTCGCGCTGGATAAAATTATCGTTCAGGAGATGGGCGAAAGCAGCAAAATGCGCAGCCGTCTGACCAAACTGGATGCGCAATTAAAAGAGCAGATGAACCGCATTATCGAAACGCGCAGTGATGGCCTGACGTTCCACTATAAAGCTATCGATCAGGTTCGCGCCGAAGGCCAGCAGTTAGTGAATCAGGCAATGGGCGGTATTTTGCAGGACAGCATTAATGAAATGGGCGCGAAAGCGGTGCTGAAAAGCGGCGGTAACCCATTACAGAACGTGCTGGGAAGCCTGGGGGGGCTGCAATCCTCAATCCAAACCGAATGGAAAAAGCAGGAAAAAGATTTCCAGCAGTTTGGCAAAGATGTCTGTAGCCGTGTCGTAACACTGGAAGATAGCCGCAAAGCCCTGGTCGGGAATTTGAAATAATCCTCTATTTTAAGACGGCATAATACTTTTTTATGCCGTTTAATTCTTCGTTTTGTTACCTGCCTCTAACTTTATAGATCTCCAAAATTCATTCACGTTGTAAATTGTTTAACGTCAAATTTTCCATACAAAGCTAAGGGATAATACGTAGCGTTCACGTAACTGGAGGAATGAAATGGAGTTTTTCAAAAAGACGGCACTTGCCGCACTGGTTATGGGTTTTAGTGGTGCAGCATTAGCATTACCGAATATCACCATTTTAGCGACCGGCGGGACGATTGCCGGCGGTGGTGACTCCGCAACCAAATCTAACTACACAGCGGGTAAAGTTGGCGTAGAAAATCTGGTCAATGCGGTGCCGCAACTGAAGGACATTGCGAACGTTAAAGGCGAGCAGGTAGTTAACATTGGCTCCCAGGACATGAATGATAATGTCTGGCTGACGCTGGCGAAAAAAATTAACACCGACTGCGATAAAACCGACGGCTTCGTTATTACCCACGGTACTGACACGATGGAAGAAACCGCTTACTTCCTCGACCTGACCGTGAAATGTGACAAGCCAGTGGTGATGGTAGGTGCAATGCGCCCGTCCACTTCCATGAGCGCAGACGGCCCATTTAATCTGTATAACGCGGTAGTGACCGCAGCCGATAAAGCCTCCGCCAACCGTGGTGTGCTGGTGGTGATGAACGACACCGTGCTTGATGGCCGTGATGTCACCAAAACTAATACCACCGATGTAGCGACCTTCAAATCTGTTAACTACGGTCCGTTGGGTTACATTCACAACGGTAAGATTGACTACCAGCGTACTCCGGCACGTAAGCACACCAGCGACACGCCGTTCGATGTCTCTAAGCTGAATGAACTGCCGAAAGTCGGCATCGTTTATAACTACGCCAACGCATCCGATCTTCCGGTAAAAGCACTGGTAGATGCAGGCTACGACGGTATCGTTAGCGCCGGTGTGGGTAACGGCAATCTGTATAAAACCGTGTTCGACACCCTGGCGACCGCTGCGAAAAACGGCACTGCGGTAGTGCGTTCTTCCCGCGTACCGACGGGCGCAACCACTCAGGATGCCGAAGTGGATGATGCAAAATACGGTTTCGTCGCCTCTGGCACGCTGAACCCGCAAAAAGCGCGCGTTCTGCTGCAACTGGCGCTGACGCAAACTAAAGATCCACAGCAGATCCAACAGATTTTCAATCAGTACTAATCGCCTCGCCCCGGTATCGTGCCGGGGCTTTTTCACTTCAGACTCACGTCCATTGCCAATTTTTATTACCCTGATGATAATAACTGGAATAAATTATTCCTCGCGAGGGTTTTCTGGTGAAAAAGCAATGGATTGTCGGCACGGCGCTGTTTGTGTTGATGTCTGGTAATGGCTGGGCCGATGGCGAACCGCCAACTGAAAATGTCTTAAAAGATCAATTCAACAAGCAGTATCACGGTATTCTCAAGCTTGATGCCATCAGTTTAAAAAACCTTGATGCGAAAGGTAATCAGGCCACCTGGTCAGCGGAAGGCGATGTTTCTTCCAGTGATGATCTCTATACCTGGGTTGGTCAACTGGCAGACTACCAACTACTGGAGCAGACCTGGACGAAAGATAAGCCCGTAAAATTTTCGGCGATGTTAACCAGTAAAGGAACACCTGCGTCTGGCTGGACGGTGAGCTTTTACTCTTTTCAGGCAGCAGCCAGCGATCGTGGACGGGTGGTCGACGATATCAAAACGAATAATAAATATCTGATCGTGAATAGCGAAGATTTCAATTATCGCTTTAGTCAGCTTGAGTCAGCGTTGAATACCCAGAAGAACTCGATTCCTGCGCTGGAAAAGGAAGTGAAAGAGCTTGATAAGCAAATGGCGGCGGCGCAGAAAGCAGCAGATGCATATTGGGGAAAAGATGCAAACGGCAAGCAAATGACCCGCGAAGACGCCTTTAAAAAAATTCACCAACAGCGTGATGAGTTTAATAAACAGAATGATAGCGAGGCGTTCGCGGTTAAATATGACAAAGAGGTTTATCAACCGGCGATTGCGGCATGTCATAAACAAAGCGAAGAGTGTTATGAAGTGCCGATTCAGCAGAAACGGGATTTCGATATCAACGAACAGCGGCGACAGACCTTTCTGCAATCACAAAAACTTAGCCGTAAATTGCAGGATGACTGGATAACGCTCGAGAAAGGGCAATATCCGTTAACGATGAAAGTTTCAGAAATAAACAGTAAAAAAGTCGCGATATTAATGAAGATTGACGATATCAATCAGGCGAGCGATCGCTGGAAAAAAGATACCGAACAATTACGACGTAATGGGGTGATTAAGTAATTATTGCGATGACGTATGACCTGTAGCCGGATGCTGCGTTCACGCCGCATCCGGCTACAAGTTTACTCCGCCAGAAAAAGCTCCAGCAGCGAATTTAAAAACAACTTCCCATGTTCCGTTATCTGCCAGTAATCCGCACACTCAGTAAGATAACCCTGAGCGATAGCCTCGTCTAACTGTGGACGTATCACCTCTTCAGAAAGACCTGTGTACTGGCTAAACTCCACGCGCGGTGCGGCTTCCAGCAAACGGAAGCGATTCATAAAGAACTCAAAGGGCTTGTCTGCGGCTTCCACATCGCGCTGGCTTTCCAGATACCTTCCCTGCATAAAGCCGCGCGGGTGTCGCGTTTTGGTGGTACGCAGAATGCGACCGTCCGGGAAGGTGACTTTGCCGTGCGCACCGCAGCCGATGCCAATATAGTCACCAAATCGCCAGTAGTTGAGATTGTGCTGGCATTGATAACCCGGTTTGGCGTAAGCGGAGGTTTCATATTGCTGATAACCCGCTGCGGTTAATAACTGATGCCCCTGTTCGAAAATATCCCACAGCGCGTCGTCGTCCGGCAGTACCGGCGGGCGTGAACCAAACAGCGTATTAGGTTCGATGGTCAGTTGATACCAGGAAAGATGCGGCGGATTCAGTTCAATAGCCTGGCGCAGATCGCCAAGCGCCTCTTCCAGCGATTGATCCGGCAGCCCATGCATTAAATCAAGGTTAAAGCTACGCAGCCCCAGCTCGCTTGCCAGTTTTGCAGCACGCTTCGCTTCTTGCGGGCCATGAATACGTCCCAGCCGTTTCAGCTTTTCTTCGCTAAAACTCTGTACCCCAATAGAGATACGATTTACACCGGCACGCTGATAATCAACAAAGCGATCGGCTTCTACCGTACCGGGGTTCGCTTCCATGGTAATTTCTGCATCCGCTGCCAGCGGCAAACGCGCACGCACGCCGTCCAGCAGCGTTTGCATCGCCGAGCCGGAAAGCAGGCTCGGCGTACCACCGCCAATAAAGATTGTCTTTACTTCACGGTTCTGTGCGTAAACGACATCGTTGTCCAGATCGCTAAGCAGATGCTGAACATAATCGTCGTGCGGCACTTCCCCTTTCAACGCGTGAGAGTTGAAATCGCAGTACGGGCATTTCTGCACGCACCACGGGATGTGAATGTAAAGACTCAGCGGCGGTAATTTAACCATTACGTAAAGCGTCCAGCAGCAGTTTCAATGCCTGACCACGATGGGAAATGGCGCTCTTTTCTTCGCGGGTCAGTTCGGCAGCGGTTTTGCCTTCGGAAGGCACGAAGAAAATTGGATCATAACCAAAGCCGCCAGTACCGGAAGGTTCACGGGTAATCACGCCCGGCCAGCTGCCGTGACATACCAGCGGAGTGGGATCTTCCGCGTGACGCAGATACACCAGCACACAGTGGAAGCGAGCCTGACGTTGGTCGTCCGGTACGTCTTTCAGTGTTTCCAGCAGTTTTTGCAGATTCTTTTGATCGGTCGCGTCTTCACCGGAATAACGCGCGGAGTAAATCCCTGGCGCGCCACCCAGCGCATCTACCGCCAGACCGGAGTCGTCGGCAATCGCCGGTAAACCGGTCGCTTTTGCCGCGTGGCGCGCTTTCAGAATCGCGTTTTCGATAAAGGTCAGGCCGGTTTCTTCGGCGGAATCAACGCCAAGCTCCGTTTGAGCCACGATATCAAGACCGAAGTCGCTAAGCAGCGACGCCAGCTCACGCACTTTACCGGCATTGCCGGTTGCGAGGACAACTTTTTGCATAGGATACCTAATTAATTAACGCCGCGATTTCTGGCGGGATTTGTTGCGGATTAATGATTTTAATTTGTTTGTGGCGGCCAAGTTCGCCTTTTTCTATCACCACCTGGCTTTTGGCTACCCGGAATTGCTTACCGAGAAATTTCACCAGATGGCTGTTGGCCTGGCCGTCAACCGGCGGCGCGGTAATGGCGACTTTTACCTCGTCGCCATGTAAACCGACAATAGAATCACGGCTGGCTTTTGGCTGAATATAAAGCCGCAAAACCAGACCGTCATCGTTAACTGTTACGGCACTCATAACGCCATCCACAGCCCCGGCAGCAGCATGTTTCCTGTCGCCTGTAATACTTCTGCGACACCCATATTGATGACATACAGCAGCAGAACGAGGATCATCGGCGAGAAATCAATCCCACCCATTGCCGGCAGCAGGCGGCGAATTGGACGCAGCAGCGGATCGGCAAGCTGAATCAGCACGTATTCAATCGGGCTACGACCCTGGCTTACCCAGCTCATAATCGCCATCACCAGCAGTACCCAGAAAATCAGCAGGCCGATGGTTTTCAGCAGAATTAATAAACCGGCAATCCAGATGATTGGCAGGAAGGTCACCACTTTAAACAGCACAATGGCTTTGATGAAACTGAGAATATAGGCAACCAGCAGCGAGGCACTGTCAATGGGTCCCATTGCCGGAATAACGCGGCGCAGTGGCCCGATAATTGGCTGTGTCACTTTCACCACAAACTGTGAGAAAGGGTTATAAAAATCACAATGAGCCCACTGCATCCAGATGCGTAATAACAGCACCATGGTATACAGCTCAATGACCGTTGAAAGCAGGAAAGTCAACGTATTCATGGCGTTCCTTTAATTCCTTATTTTTTAGAGTAATCACGCGCACCAAAGATGGCTGTGCCGATGCGAACCATTGTGCTACCTGCCGCAATGGCGGCTTCCATATCGTCCGACATCCCCAGAGAGAGCGTATCGACATGCGGGTAGCGCGTTTTCAGTCCGGCAAATGCTACAGCCATTTGGCGTGCAACTTCAAACTGCCTTACATATTCTGACTCAGGCGCCGGGATAGCCATCAGCCCGCGCAGGCGTAGACGCGGTAGTTCAGCAACCGCAGCCGCCAGTTCGTCCAGTTCTGCCAGTTGAATCCCGGACTTACTGTTTTCATCACTAATATTAATTTGAATCAGTACGTTAAGAGGGGGGAGTTCTGCCGGTCGCTGGTCGTTCAGGCGGGTAGCGATACGCAAACGGTCGATGGTATGACACCAGTCGAAATGCTCTGCCACCAGGCGACTTTTGTTGGACTGTAGCGGACCAATAAAATGCCATTCTAATCCTGTTACGCCCAGCTCCTGAAAGTGGCGAATTTTATCTACCCCTTCCTGAACGTAGTTTTCACCAAATTGACGCTGCCCGGCATCAATGGCTTCTGCGATGGCGCTCGCAGGTTTTGTTTTACTGACTGCAAGCAGCGTAATTTCTTCTGGAGAATGGCCGCAACGCGTTGCAGCCGCTGAGATTTTGTCCCGGACCTGTGCCAGGTTATGCGCAATATCGTTCATTTTCCGAGGATCTTAGTATGAATATGGAAGAAATTGTGGCCCTTAGTGTAAAGCATAACGTCTCGGATCTACACCTGTGCAGCGCCTGGCCCGCACGATGGCGCATTCGCGGCAGAATGGAAGCTGCACCGTTTAACGCACCGGACGTGAAAGAGCTACTGCGGGAGTGGCTGGATGACGAGCAGAGGGCGATATTACTTGAAAATGGTCAGCTTGATTTTGCCGTATCGCTGGCGGAAAACCAGCGGTTGCGCGGCAGTGCGTTCGCGCAACGGCAAGGTATTTCTCTGGCATTACGGTTGTTACCTTCGCACCGTCCACAGCTCGAACAGCTTGGCGCACCACCGGTATTGCCGGAATTGCTTAAGAGCGAGAATGGCCTGATTCTGGTGACGGGAGCGACGGGGAGCGGCAAATCTACCACGCTGGCGGCGATGGTTGGCTATCTCAATCAACATGTCGATGCGCATATTCTGACGCTGGAAGATCCTGTTGAATATCTCTATGCCAGCCAGCGATGTTTGATCCAGCAGCGAGAAATCGGTTTGCACTGTATGACGTTCGCATCGGGATTGCGTGCCGCATTGCGGGAAGATCCCGATGTGATATTGCTCGGAGAGCTGCGTGACAGCGAGACAATACGTCTGGCGCTGACGGCGGCAGAAACCGGACATCTGGTGCTGGCGACCTTACATACGCGCGGTGCGGCGCAGGCCGTTGAGCGGCTGGTGGATTCATTTCCGGCGCAGGAAAAAGATCCCGTGCGTAATCAACTGGCGGGGAGTTTACGGGCGGTGTTGTCACAAAAGCTGGAAGTGGATAAGCAGGAAGGGCGCGTGGCGCTGTTTGAATTATTGATTAACACGCCAGCGGTGGGGAATTTGATTCGCGAAGGGAAAACCCACCAGTTACCACACGTTATTCAAACCGGGCAACAAGTGGGGATGTTAACTTTTCAGCAGAGTTATCAGCAGCGGGTGGGGGAAGGGCGTTTGTGAGGCGAAATTGGTTGATTAGCTTCGTAAATATGCCTGATTCGCTACGCTTATCAGGCATACAAACTCAGCATCCGGCAATGAACGTCTGATGCGACGCTAACGCGTCTTATCAGACCTACAGCCGTTGCCACATGTAGGCTGGATAAGGCGTTTACGCCGCATCCGGCAAGATGACGGTAATGACAATTCGCCAGGCTTATAAATCGCCTTAATAACCCTGCTCGAAATAACTTTCGAGAATGATAACCGCAGAGGCAGAGTCGACTTTACCTTTGTTGAGTGCCCGGTAACCACCTTGTTCAAAAAGCCCGGAACGCGCTTCTACGGTGCTAAGACGCTCGTCATGTAGCTTTACTTCAATACCGAAACGACCATGAATACGGTTGGCGAATTTACGCGCCCTGGCGGTTAATGGCTGTTCGGTGCCGTCCATATTCAGCGGCAAACCGACGATGATTTCGTCCGGCTGCCATTCTTTCAGTAAACGTTCGATGATGTTCCAGTCCGGCGTACCGTCCTGAGCTTTAATTGCAGGCAAAGGGCGAGCGGTGCCGGTAATACGTTGACCTACCGCCACACCAATGCTTTTAGTGCCGAAATCAAAGGCGAGTAAGGTTCCGCTCATCAGGCGTGCCCCGCCACACCAGGCATAGTGAGAATATCAACACCAATCAGTCTTGCCGCATCGCGCCAGCGGTCGGCAATCGGCGTTTTGAACAGAATATTCAGATCTGCCGGGGCGGTTAGCCAGGCGTTGTCGAGAATCTCTTGTTCCAGCTGGCCTTTATCCCAGGAGGCGTAACCCAACGCCACCAATACGTCAGACGGTTGTTTATCGGTGCCGAGCGTTTCAAGTACATCGCGGGAGGTGGTCATCACCGTGTTGTCTGAAATGCGAATACTGGAAGCAAAATTAGAGGGCGGAGTATGCAAAATAAACCCGCGATCTTCAGCCAGCGGACCACCGAGCATAACCGGTTTATCCAGACGGATTGATTCATCACGCGGCTCCGGCGCGATCTTCAGCTTTTCCAGAATCCCTTCAATTTTGAGATTTTCCAGCGGCTTGTTGACGATGATCCCCATTGCACCATTGGTATTATGTTCGCAAATGTAGACCACGGAACGACGGAAAATCGGATCCTGGAGAGCAGGCATGGCAATAAGAAAGTGATGCTGTAAATTCATTGTCAGAGGTTCTGTTTCCTGGTTCAAAAAAGCAACAGCGCCCAGTATGCGTGGAAAGAAGGGCGCTGTCACTCAGAGTCTCAACGAGATCCCTCTCGTTAAACTGGGTTATTGCTGCTGTAAACGTGCTTCTATGGCATCCATTAACATTCCGGTGATCGAGACCGGAAACTCTGCTTCAATCTCACGAATACAGGTTGGGCTGGTGACGTTAATTTCAGTCAGACGGTCGCCGATAATATCCAGGCCAACAAAGATAAGCCCTTTTTCTTTCAGCGTCGGCCCGACCTGGCGGGCGATTTTCCAGTCACTTTCAGTTAGCGGACGAGGTTCGCCACGACCACCGGCAGCCAGATTGCCTCGGGTTTCGCCACCCTGCGGAATACGTGCCAGACAGTACGGCACCGGCTCGCCATCGACGACCAGCACGCGCTTGTCGCCATCTTTAATGGCAGGCAGATAATTCTGCGCCATGCAGTAGCGCGTGCCGTGTTCAGTCAGGGTTTCGGCTATTACGCCGAGGTTCGGATCGCCTTCTTTCACCCGGAAAATAGACGCACCGCCCATACCGTCCAGCGGCTTAAGGATGATGTCGGTGTGTTTTTCCCAGAACGCTTTTAACTGTGCTTTATTGCGTGTGACCAGCGTTTCTGGTGTTAAGTCAGAGAACCAGGCGGTAAACAGTTTTTCGTTACAGTCGCGCAGGCTCTGCGGCTTGTTAACGATCAGCGTACCTTTCTCTTCGGCACGTTCCAGAATGTAAGTGGCGTAGATAAACTCGGTATCAAACGGCGGATCTTTACGCATCAGGATCACGTCGAGATCGGCCAGTGGCAGATCTTGCTCCCCCGTAAACTCGTACCATTTATCGTAGTTTTGTTCAACGCTCAGAGTACGCGTATGAGCACGGGCTTCACCGTTAATCAAATAGAGATCGGCCATCTCCATATAGTGAAGTTCGTAACCACGACGTTGTGCTTCCAGCAACATAGCGAAACTGGAATCTTTCTTGATGTTGATGTTTGCGATGGGGTCCATCACGATGCCGAGCTTGATCATTATTCTTCTCCGTTAGCCCAAATCGCCAAATCGTACTTGTAGCGCGGTAATGGCGGTGAGCGCAGTTGTCTCTGTACGCAAAACGCGAGGTCCCAACAGGATATCAGTAAATTGATAGCGGGCAGTCATGGCAATTTCATCTGCCGATAAACCGCCTTCCGGGCCAATCAGCAGGCGGACGCGTTCAACCGGTAACGGCAACGTATTGATGCTGTTACTGGCGCGCGGGTGAAGATTCAGTTTCAGCCCTTCATCCTGCTCTGCACACCAGGCTTCCAGATCCATCGCTGGACGGATTTCCGGCACCCGGTTACGACCACACTGCTCACAGGCAGCAATTGCAATCTTCTGCCACTGCTGGAGCTTCTTGTT
This sequence comes from Escherichia sp. MR, assembly GCF_005280595.1. Taxonomy (NCBI): domain Bacteria; kingdom Pseudomonadati; phylum Pseudomonadota; class Gammaproteobacteria; order Enterobacterales; family Enterobacteriaceae; genus Escherichia; species Escherichia sp. MR. The sequence goes on from NZ_SZVK01000032.1 coordinate 19,784, forward strand.
CAGACGTTCGCTATCCAGTTTAACGCCGCAGCGTTCAGAAAAAAGTGGCGTAATGAGGCTTACTCCAAGTTCGATCGATTTCTGGATAGTAAATTCCATTTTTTCACCGCGCGACATCACCTGACCGAGATGAATATGCAACGGGGATTCACGATCGTCGAGCTGACCTTCCAGCACTTTTACTTCGACACTTTTTTTGCTGGCGCTGGTAATTTCTGCGTCAAAGACCTGGTTGCTGCCGTCAAACAACTGCAACGCCTGTCCAGGTCCCATACGCAGTACACGTCCGATATGGTTGGCGGCATCTTCGCAAAGCGCAATGTGAGAGTTGCTGATAAGTGGTTCTGGATGATAAATGCGGGGGATACGCATGGTTAAAAATCCGCGTCGTCTCCCCACGCGGTTGTCCGCGTGGGGTAGGGGTTAACAAAAAGAATCCCGCTAGTGTAGGTTAGCTCTTTCGCGCCTGGCAAGCGCGTTGCACATACGGGTTATGATTGCCTTGAATCTTTGCAATACGTTCGTCGCGCTCGCACTCCCAGTCGGTCACCGGATACATCTTGTTCCAGGCGTTAAAAAGCTGCGTTTGTTGGCGTGAGAGAGTCAGGTTGTACTGGTCACGCATGTAGAAATAAGTTCGTGCAATGATGCCTCGCGTATGAGCGGGTGGTTCAGCCACTTTTTCTTTGAAATCCACCTTCATGGCACACTGCCCGTACTGCCCTTCGCCGCCGTTCCACTGACTATACATAAAATTGCCGCGATCGCCGTTCACTTCGCCTATTGCGGGCTGAAGGTTATGCATATCGCTTTCCATTTTGCGATAAACCGGATCTTTGGCGCAGTTTTTACGTCCACCGTCTTGCCAGCACTGACGCTGGTGACCGAACTGCCAGGCAGGAACCACATGTTCCCACTCTACGCGGCTGGCGCGGTTTTCATTTTTGCGTACTTGGTATCCGCACGACTCCAGATCCACGATGCCTTTTTTACCCTGCCAGTTGATTTTACATCCGCAGTAAAATGTTCCTGGCACATCAGCGTAGACTTTTACCGCTGCTGTTTTCGCCTGGGAAAAACTATTGATGCTTTCGGCCAATGCAGGGCCGGAAAATGCTGCGCTCAGTACCACCGCAGCCACAGACAAATTACGGTACATCACTTACTCCGTGTTAAAACGAGCGAGCAACGTAGCGAAAGTTGTTTTGGTATGCAATCAGCCAGATCAGTAAAATTCCTGATAGTTCTACTGGTTATTGGGCAACCAGTTGTTCACCGCAGTGAACGCAGCGATAGACGGCCTCTCCACGCACCACGCGGTTATGGCGGCGCACGGTAAGCTGATGCTCCTGGCATTTACAGCGGTAAGGGAAGGTGTTGCGGCGCACGGATTGTAGCTCAAACTGATGCGTGCGGCGGGCGGGAACGCCCAGCACGCTTTCCATCATCCACTTCCACTCTTTACCATGCGGCGCCACGCGACCGAAGTGTTTCCAGACCAACAGATGCGCCAGTTCGTGCGGCACCACTTCTTCTATAAAAGCCTCGCTGTTTTCCATCAGCAGCACCGGATTGAGGCGAATTTCATAGCTGTCCAGCCATGCTGTTCCGGCGGATGTACCACGCTGGGTGTACGAAATTTTTGGCTCCGGGTAATTACGCCCCAGCTTCAGGTTGGCCTGGGCGAGTTTTTCCCGCAGGCGACGCATAACGGCCTGTTGGATGGCGATAGGGAGACGGGAAGTTTTCATAGCGGCTGAGGATAAAGCGAAGAAAAGATGACTGCAAGAGGCGGCTTCCTCCGCGACGGGAGGAAGCCTGAGGAGATTAATCGTGAGCGCCGATTTCGCGCAGTTTACGACCTTTCATCAGATTACGTTCAATATGTTCCAGCGAAACGTGTTTGGTTTCCGGCACCAGCCACAGCGTCAGCAGGATAAACAGCACGTTCAGAGCCGCATACACCCAGAAGGTGTTGGCGTTGCCCAGCGTGTTGAGCATGGTCAGGAACGTTGCGCCGACGATCATGTTGGCAATCCAGTTGGTGGTGGTGGAGCAGGTGATGCCAAAATCGCGGCCTTTCAGCGGCTGAATTTCGGAGCACAGTACCCAAATCAGCGGACCGGCGCTCATCGCAAAACCGACAATAAACATCAGCAGCATGGCGATGGCGAAATACTGTGCCGACGGAGAGTGGATACCGATATGCATCATTGTACCCAGCACGCCCATGCCCGCAGCCATGACGAGGAAACCCAGCGTCAGCGTTGGTTTACGTCCCCAGCGGTCAACAAGGCCGATAGCGATAAAGGTAGCGAGTACGTTGGTCAGGCCGACAATCACTGTCCCCCACATTTGCTCTGTGGTGTTGGTATAACCCGCCAGTTCGAAGATTTTCGGCGCGTAATACATGATGACGTTCATGCCGGTGAACTGCTGCATCACCTGCAACAGTACGCCAAGGAACACCGCGCGGCGGAAGTTGCTGTTCTCTTTAAACAGCGCCCAGCCACTCTGTTTAACCTGCAAACTTTCACGGATTTCATCCAGTTCACGTTTCGCTTCCGCGCTGGTGTCACGCAGGCGTAGCAGCACGCGTTCGGCATCAACAAAACGGCGTTTGGCGGCAAACCAACGTGGGCTGTCTGGCAGGAAGAAGACACCAATCAGCAGCAAAATTGCCGGGATGATAATCACACCCAGCATCCAGCGCCATGCGCCGGTGTAGCTGAAGGCGGTATCAGAAAGATAAGCACCGAGGATGCCGATGGTAATCATCAGCTGATACATCGAAATCATACTGCCGCGAATTTTTTCCGGTGCAATTTCAGAGAGGTAAAGCGGCGCGGTATAAGAGGCAACACCCACCGCCAGCCCCAGCAGAACGCGGGAAAGAATCAGCACTTCAACGTTCGGCGCAGCCGCAGAAAACAGCGAACCGGCAACAAACAGGATTGCGCCGATCATCAGGCTCTTTTTGCGCCCGAGTTTAAAAGAGAGCCAGCCACTGCCTACCGCACCGACTGCCGCACCAAACATCATGGAGCTTACGACCCATTCTTGCGTGTGCGAGGTTATCTGGAATTCATCTGCAATAAACGGCAATGCGCCAGCAATTACACCGATATCCAGGCCAAAGAGTAATCCCGCCAGAGCGGCAAGGAAGCAGACAAAAAACGTCATTGCCTTGTTTGACCGCCCCTGTTTTTTAGCGTCAGGCATGATGCCCTCCAATATGTTATTTTTTATTGTGAATTAAGATAGGTGAGTACGACGTAAAAAGATGTGAGGCAAATCACATTGGTGTAATCGCTTACACTAACATTTATAGTGATTATAATTTAAGTACATGAAAATAATTGAGTTATATCATCATAGATTAAACGCAGTTATCTGCAATTAAGACTTTACTGAAAAGAAATGTAACAGCTGTGAAAACTGAATAATATAGTGAAAATAGTATAAATATTTTGTTGGTGTGGTGGGTGTAATCGGTTTCAGTAGTGGTGATAATTTGCGGGTAAACGTGTTCAGCAACGGAATGTTGCTATCGTGTAGGCGGCTTTTTGCCGGATGCGGCGTGAACGGCTTATCCAGTCTACATGTAGCGATGGTTGCAGGCCTGATAAGCGTAGCGCATCAGGCTTTCTCTAGAAAAGAAAAGGCCAGCGCGAGGCTGGCCTTTGAAAACTGGTGTTGAAATATTATTTCAGACCGGCAGCATCGCGCAGCAGTTGCGCTTTGTCGGTTTTTTCCCATGGGAAATGTTCGCGACCAAAGTGACCGTATGCTGCGGTTTCTTTGTAGATCGGGTGCAGCAGATCCAGCATCTGAATCAGACCGTATGGACGCAGGTCGAAGAACTCACGTACCAGCAGGGTCAGCTGTTCAGAAGGTACTTTCTCAGTACCGAAAGTTTCGACCATGATGGAGGTCGGTTCTGCCACGCCGATCGCGTAGGAAACCTGAATTTCACAACGGTCGGCCAGACCTGCAGCAACGATGTTTTTCGCCACGTAACGTGCCGCGTAGGCTGCGGAGCGGTCCACTTTTGATGGATCTTTACCAGAGAACGCACCGCCACCGTGGCGAGCCATGCCGCCGTAGGTATCAACGATGATTTTACGACCAGTCAGACCGCAGTCACCCATCGGGCCGCCGATAACAAAACGTCCGGTCGGGTTGATGAAGAATTTGGTTGCGGAAGTCAGCCATTCAGCGGGCAGAATGGGCTTGATGATCTCTTCCATCACCGCTTCTTGCAGGGATTTCTGGTCGATCTCTTCAGAATGCTGGGTGGAAAGCACTACAGCATCGATGCCGACGATTTTGCCGTCGTCATACTGGAAAGTCACCTGGCTTTTCGCGTCCGGGCGCAGCCACGGCAGAGTGCCGTTTTTACGCACTTCAGCCTGACGCTGTACCAAACGGTGTGCATAGGTGATTGGTGCTGGCATCAGCACGTCGGTTTCATTGGTCGCGTAGCCAAACATCAGACCCTGGTCACCCGCGCCCTGTTCCAGCGGATCGGCACGGTCAACGCCCTGGTTGATGTCAGGAGACTGTTTGCCGATGGCGCTCAGAACCGCACAGGAGTTAGCGTCAAAGCCCATGTCGGAATGCACATAGCCAATTTCACGAACGGTGTTACGGGTGATCTCTTCGATGTCTACCCAGGCGCTGGTGGTGATTTCACCGCCAACTAAGACCATGCCGGTTTTTACGTAGGTTTCGCAAGCAACGCGTGCTTTCGGATCCTGTTCGAGGATCGCATCTAAAACAGCATCAGAGATTTGGTCAGCAATTTTGTCAGGATGCCCTTCAGAGACGGACTCGGACGTAAAAAGGTGTTTTGCCATATTTAATATCACCAAAAGAGAATTTAGTTAGCTCAAACTGTTGTGTGGATTTTCTGTGGTAGCGGATCCTACCACGACTCTGCAGATTAAAAACACTGGCAGTCTGAGTGTTAATCAGTATGGATGGATTAACATCTGGACGGCTATTTTAGGTCACTTCTTCACCCAATTTCCACTTTTTTTTGAATCGTGTCTCATTCTGCTAAAAACGTAGCTGGAAATTTTTCCTGACAATGCTGGCATTCTGCGCATTTATCTTTTGCAATTTTCTGCCATTGTGGGGTATAAAACGCGGCGCGCGGCTTAAATAAAAAGCACACGACGTTTCTTTCGTGTTGCCACTTCCAGCCGGGTTGAAATCAGTGTTTTAGCTTGTTGGTTCGTCTTCGCAGGCGGCCGTGGAGGTGATACGAAATAATGAATCGTTGTCTGCTGCTTAATCTGTCGCACCGTTCTGGTGTAGATTCGTTCCCCGCATTCTGCATCTCTGCATTGCATACCTGCCGATGTTATACCCATCTCGGCGCTTCTCAGGATTCAAGAGCTGGCAACAGTTACTGAAGACTGAACAAGGGCGCTCTTGTAAAAAAACAAGAGTTTTCTCGTGGTTTCGCCGAACTGTCACACTTACGTTCGGTTATGTGTTTAATAATGTTATGAAAAAGAAACCGGTTGCGCAGTCGGAGCGTCAGCATACGCTGCTGGAAAATCCGTGTGCTTATGGGTTGTTATCGCAGTTTCAGGCTGCGATAGTGGTTAACTGTTTTACACTTAATAAAATAATTTGAGGTTCGCTATGTCTGACGACATGTCTATGAGTTTGCCTTCGTCAGCGGGCGAACACGGTGTACTACGCTCCATGCAGGAGGTTGCAATGAGCTCCCAGGAAGCCAGCAAGATGCTGCGTACTTACAATATTGCCTGGTGGGGCAATAACTACTATGACGTTAACGAGCTGGGTCACATCAGCGTGTGCCCGGACCCGGACGTCCCGGAAGCTCGCGTCGATCTCGCGCAGTTGGTGAAAACCCGCGAAGCGCAAGGGCAGCGCCTGCCAGCACTGTTCTGCTTCCCGCAGATCCTCCAGCACCGTTTGCGTTCCATTAACGCCGCGTTTAAACGTGCGCGGGAATCCTACGGTTATAACGGTGACTACTTCCTCGTTTATCCGATTAAAGTTAACCAGCATCGTCGCGTGATTGAATCCCTGATTCATTCAGGTGAGCCGTTGGGACTGGAAGCAGGTTCAAAAGCCGAGTTGATGGCGGTGCTGGCTCATGCAGGCATGACCCGTAGCGTTATCGTCTGTAACGGTTATAAAGACCGCGAATATATCCGCCTGGCGCTGATTGGCGAGAAAATGGGCCATAAGGTCTATCTGGTTATTGAGAAAATGTCAGAAATCGCCATTGTGCTGGATGAAGCTGAACGCCTGAACGTTGTTCCGCGTCTGGGTGTGCGCGCGCGTCTGGCCTCACAAGGTTCTGGCAAATGGCAGTCTTCCGGCGGGGAAAAATCGAAGTTCGGTCTGGCGGCAACCCAGGTACTGCAACTGGTTGAAACGCTGCGTGAAGCCGGACGTCTCGACAGCCTGCAACTGCTGCACTTCCACCTCGGTTCGCAGATGGCGAATATTCGCGATATCGCTACCGGCGTTCGGGAATCTGCACGCTTCTATGTTGAGCTACACAAGCTCGGCGTCAATATTCAGTGCTTTGACGTCGGCGGTGGCCTGGGCGTGGATTATGAAGGCACTCGTTCACAGTCCGATTGTTCGGTGAACTATGGCCTCAATGAATACGCCAACAACATCATCTGGGCGATTGGCGATGCCTGTGAAGAAAATGGCCTGCCGCATCCGACGGTAATCACCGAATCGGGTCGTGCGGTAACTGCGCACCATACCGTGCTGGTGTCTAATATCATCGGCGTGGAACGTAACGAATACACGGTGCCGACCGCGCCCGCAGAAGATGCGCCGCGCGCACTGCAAAGCATGTGGGAAACCTGGCAGGAAATGCACGAACCGGGGACTCGCCGTTCTCTGCGTGAGTGGCTGCATGACAGCCAGATGGATCTGCACGATATTCATATCGGATACTCTTCGGGCACTTACAATCTGCAAGAACGTGCATGGGCTGAACAGCTCTATCTGAGCATGTGCCATGAAGTGCAGAAGCAGCTGGATCCGCAAAATCGCGCTCATCGTCCGATAATCGACGAACTGCAGGAACGTATGGCGGACAAAATGTACGTCAACTTCTCGCTGTTCCAGTCAATGCCGGACGCATGGGGGATCGACCAGTTGTTCCCGGTTCTGCCGCTGGAAGGGCTGGATCAAGTGCCGGAACGTCGCGCTGTGCTGCTGGATATCACCTGTGACTCTGACGGTGCTATCGACCACTATATTGATGGTGACGGTATTGCCACGACAATGCCAATGCCGGAGTACGATCCAGAGAATCCGCCGATGCTCGGTTTCTTTATGGTCGGTGCCTATCAGGAGATCCTCGGCAACATGCACAACCTGTTCGGTGATACCGAAGCGGTTGATGTGTTCGTCTTCCCTGACGGCAGCGTAGAAGTGGAGCTGTCTGATGAAGGCGATACCGTTGCGGACATGTTGCAATATGTACAGCTCGATCCGAAAACGCTGTTAACCCAGTTCCGTGATCAAGTGAAGAAAACCGATCTGGATGCTGAGCTGCAACAACAGTTCCTGGAAGAGTTCGAGGCAGGGTTGTACGGATATACCTATCTTGAAGATGAATAATTAAGATTATTCCGCTGGCGGGTCGATTTATTTACGTAAATCGGCCCGCTTTCTTTTTATATATTCTTAAAAATAATTTGACTGCTTTTATTATTAAATAATCCCCCTACAATCGCTGTATTAATTAAATAGAGGGAACGGTTATGAAAAAATGGAAAGTACGTAGCGCGTTGGTGGCATTAGTCGTGTTGTTGGCTGGTTGCTCAAGTAATGCGCAGTATAATAGCAGTGCATCGGGCAATGTCGGCACCGCCTGGGGTGGAGATGTGCACTCAACGGTTCAGGGCGTATCTGCTGAACGCGCCTGGCGCGATCCGGCAGAGATGATCGTTATTAATTATTCGACAAATATTCCTTCCGGCTACGACCGTGTTTATAGTATTCGTATTAACGAACTGGAATATGCTATTCGTGATGCTAATTTTAATTCTCTACCTATTACGCGAGTTTATGATTCATCAAATAATGAACCGCGATATATTGTTCATGCCAGAGTGGGGATGAATTATCAATTATATGTCCGTAACTACAGCCGGAACACCAATTACGAGATCGTTGCTACGGTTGATGGCCTGGATGTTCTGAATGGTAAACAAGGTTCGTTGAATAACAATGGCTATATTGTGAACGCTGGTGATTCGTTAGCGATTAAAGGATTCCGCAAAGATAAACATACCGAAGCGGCTTTTCAGTTCGCCAATGTTGCAGATTCCTACGCCGCCAATTCGGCGCAAGGCGATGTGCGTAATACCGGGGTGATCGGCTTTGCCGCCTTTGAATTGCAAGGCCCGGCGAAAAACGCGCTGCCGCCGTGCTCTGGACAAGCCTTTCCGGCAGACAACAATGGCTATGCGCCGCCACCGTGTCGTAAATAGCAACCTCGCTTGATGCCTCGCCCATTTAAGGCGATAATTAGCGCAAACTTGTGTTTCGCAAATCCAACCCTTCCTCGTCGGGCCTAACGACGCGGAAGGGTTTTTTTATATCGACTTTGTAATAGGAGCCCATCCATGAGCACCTTAGGGCATCAATACGATAACTCACTGGTTTCCAACGCCTTTGGTTTTTTACGCCTGCCGATGAACTTCCAGCCGTATGACAGCGATGCTGACTGGGTGATTACCGGCGTACCGTTCGATATGGCCACTTCTGGTCGTGCGGGTGGTCGTCACGGTCCGGCGGCTATCCGTCAGGTATCAACTAACCTGGCCTGGGAACACAACCGTTTCCCGTGGAATTTCGACATGCGCGAGCGCCTGAACGTCGTGGACTGCGGCGATCTGGTATATGCCTTCGGCGATGCTCATGAGATGAGCGAGAAATTGCAGGCGCACGCCGAGAAACTGCTGGCTGCCGGTAAGCGTATGCTCTCCTTCGGTGGTGACCACTTTGTTACGCTGCCGCTGCTGCGCGCCCATGCAAAACATTTCGGCAAAATGGCGCTGGTACACTTTGACGCCCACACCGATACCTATGCGAACGGTTGTGAATTTGACCACGGCACCATGTTCTATACCGCGCCGAAAGAAGGGCTGATCGACCCGAATCATTCCGTACAGATTGGTATTCGTACCGAGTTTGATAAAGACAACGGCTTTACCGTGCTGGACGCCTGCCAGGTGAACGATCGTAGCGTGGATGACGTTATCGCCCAGGTGAAACAGATTGTGGGTGATATGCCGGTTTATCTGACTTTTGATATCGACTGTCTTGATCCGGCATTCGCGCCAGGAACCGGTACGCCAGTGATTGGCGGCCTGACCTCCGATCGCGCCATTAAACTGGTACGCGGCCTGAAAGATCTCAACATTGTTGGGATGGACGTTGTGGAAGTGGCTCCGGCATACGATCAGTCGGAAATCACCGCTCTGGCAGCAGCGACGCTGGCGCTGGAGATGCTGTATATTCAGGCGGCGAAAAAGGGCGAGTAAGCGCCGGATAAGATGCGCACGGTGTAACAAATGTGCCATTAATGTCAGATGCGGCGTGAACGCCTTATCCGACCTACGTTCGGCACCCGTAGGCCGGATAAGATGCGTCAGCATCGCATCCGGCAATGCGCGCGGGGTGACAAATGTGCCATTCGTGTCAGATGCGGCGTGAACGCCTTATCTGACCTACGTTCGGTACTACCGGACCTTACTTAATCCCATCCGCGCTCATACGATCGCGAATATGCTGGGCGCGTTCGGCGGATGCCGGATGGTCGTCAAACATTGAGCTTTGGCGACCTTCTTCCAGTTTCGCCAGTTTTTCAAAGCTGGTGGCGAGACCTGCCGGGCTGATGCCGCGTTGGCGCAACAAATCGTAGGAATAATCATCCGCTTCCGCTTCCTGGCGTTGAGAGAATTGCGAATTGACTAGCTTTTCGCCCAGGTCACCAAGTTGTGATTGCGATAAACTGCCGACAATCCCACCCGCAGAGGCCGCTGCGACACGCACGGCGTTTGTACCAAGTGCCACCTGCATCCCTTTCTTCACATGGCCTAACGCCACGTGCCCCATTTCGTGACCGATCACCGCTTCAACTTCGTTATCCGTCATCATATCCATCAGCCCGCTATAGACGCGGATACAGCCGTTGGCCATTGCAAAGGCGTTTACATCTTTCGCCATATACACTTTGTAATTCACCGGCTGACCGTTGATATTGTTGCCTAGCGCGTTGGCTATGGTGGTCAGACGCTTAGCATATTCACTATTGGCTGGCGCAATCGTCGCCTTGCTGTCCATCTCCTGACATGCCTGATCGCTCAGGGCTTTCACCTGGGCGTCACTCAAACTGTAAGCCTGAAAAGCTTCCGCTCCTGATGAGAGCAGTCCACTGGAGTCCATATTCTGGCAACCGGTCAGTACCGTTGCCACGCTCATTGCTACCAATAAGGCGCGAATTTTCATGTTTTCTCTTCCGCACAAGGTCAGGATTATTCTAAAAATGCGCCGTTTGCAGGTGAATCGACGCTCAGTCTCAGTATAAGGAAAAGCGCAGCGGACGGGCGAGCAGATTGCGCAACATGCGAGCATGATCCAGAGATTTCTGAAGCGGCAAAAGGATGTTCCATGTACATGACGCGCGGCTTGCGGTAAATTGTTGGCAAATTTTCCGGCGTAGCCCAAAACGCGCTGTCGTCAAGTCGTTAAGGGCGTGCCCTTCATCATCCGATCTGGAGTCAAAATGTCCTCACGTAAAGAGCTTGCCAATGCTATTCGTGCGCTGAGCATGGACGCAGTACAGAAAGCCAAATCCGGTCACCCGGGCGCCCCGATGGGTATGGCTGACATTGCCGAAGTCCTGTGGCGTGATTTCCTGAAACACAACCCGCAGAATCCGTCCTGGGCTGACCGTGACCGCTTTGTGCTGTCCAACGGCCACGGCTCCATGCTGATTTACAGCCTGCTGCACCTCACTGGTTACGATCTGCCGATGGAAGAACTGAAAAACTTCCGTCAGCTGCACTCCAAAACTCCGGGCCACCCGGAAGTGGGCTACACCGCAGGTGTAGAAACCACCACTGGTCCGCTGGGGCAGGGTATTGCGAACGCAGTCGGTATGGCGATTGCAGAAAAAACGCTGGCGGCGCAGTTTAACCGTCCGGGTCACGACATTGTCGACCACTACACCTACGCCTTCATGGGCGATGGCTGCATGATGGAAGGCATTTCCCACGAAGTTTGCTCTCTGGCGGGCACGCTGAAGCTGGGCAAACTGATTGCGTTCTACGATGACAACGGGATTTCTATCGATGGTCACGTTGAAGGTTGGTTCACCGACGATACCGCAATGCGTTTCGAAGCCTACGGCTGGCACGTTATTCGTGATATCGACGGTCATGACGCGGCATCTATCAAACGCGCAGTAGAAGAAGCGCGTGCAGTGACTGACAAACCGTCCCTGCTGATGTGTAAAACCATCATCGGTTTCGGTTCGCCGAACAAAGCTGGTACGCACGATTCCCATGGTGCGCCGCTGGGCGACGCTGAAATCGCGTTGACCCGCGAACAGCTGGGCTGGAAATATGCACCGTTCGAAATCCCGTCTGAAATCTATGCTCAGTGGGATGCGAAAGAAGCAGGCCAGGCGAAAGAATCCGCATGGAACGAGAAATTCGCTGCTTATGCGAAAGCTTATCCGCAGGAAGCCGCTGAATTTACCCGTCGTATGAAAGGCGAAATGCCGTCTGACTTCGACGCGAAAGCGAAAGAGTTTATCGCGAAGTTGCAGGCTAATCCGGCGAAAATCGCCAGCCGTAAAGCGTCTCAGAATGCCATCGAAGCGTTCGGTCCGCTGTTGCCGGAATTCCTCGGCGGCTCCGCTGACCTGGCTCCGTCTAACCTGACCCTGTGGTCTGGTTCTAAAGCAATCAACGAAGATGCTGCCGGTAACTACATCCACTACGGTGTTCGCGAGTTCGGTATGACCGCGATTGCTAACGGTATCTCCCTGCATGGCGGCTTCCTGCCGTACACCTCCACCTTCCTGATGTTCGTAGAATACGCACGTAATGCGGTACGTATGGCTGCGCTGATGAAACAGCGTCAGGTGATGGTTTACACCCACGACTCCATCGGTCTGGGCGAAGATGGCCCAACTCACCAGCCGGTTGAGCAGGTTGCTTCTCTGCGCGTGACCCCGAACATGTCTACATGGCGTCCGTGTGACCAGGTTGAATCCGCTGTAGCGTGGAAATACGGCGTTGAGCGTCAGGACGGCCCGACCGCACTGATCCTCTCCCGTCAGAACCTGGCGCAGCAGGAACGTACTGAAGAGCAGCTGGCAAACATCGCGCGCGGTGGTTATGTGCTGAAAGACTGTGCCGGTCAGCCGGAACTGATCTTTATTGCTACTGGTTCTGAAGTTGAGCTGGCTGTTGCCGCTTACGAAAAACTGACTGCCGAAGGCGTGAAAGCGCGCGTGGTTTCCATGCCGTCTACCGACGCATTCGACAAGCAGGACGCTGCTTACCGTGAGTCTGTACTCCCGAAAGCGGTTACTGCACGCGTTGCAGTAGAAGCGGGTATTGCTGACTACTGGTACAAGTATGTTGGTCTGAACGGTGCTATCGTCGGCATGACCACCTTCGGTGAATCTGCACCGGCAGAGCAACTGTTTGAAGAGTTCGGCTTCACCGTTGAAAACGTGGTAGCGAAAGCAAAAGAACTGCTGTAATCGGTAAGATGCTTTGTGAGAAGGGTCGCGAAAGCAGCCCTTCATATTGTTGGCAAAGTGCGTGTTGTTCATACCGGATGCGGCGTGAACGCCTTATTCGGCCTACAAAATCATGCAAATTCAATAAATTGCAGGGACTGTGTAGGCCTGATAAGCGTAGCGCATCAGGCAGTTTAGCCTTTGCCATCAGTCTCAAGAGCCGCAAACGCGGCTCTTTTTACTTGGTCGAGATAAACGGAACGGTACTGCCGGGGTTCATGGTATCGGGTAATTTGCCATCTCAACGCTCAGCAGTGGTAAGGGCACAAGACCGGGATTGTCCCGCAGAGCTTCACCCCGCAGGCGAATAGTTTCGGCTTCAGCCGCACCTCTTACGCAATAGTCTCCGCTTTAGCTGCTGTCTGCTTCTGCCTGAGCCTGCGTTACGGCAATTGCGCCAGGATCTTCTCTGTTTCCAGATTTTGTTTACGTATGGCAATGGCGACTTCCGCTTTCATTCGATCTTCAATCGACTTCTCATAAGCGTCAGAAATTGAGCAAAGCAAGGAATATGCCCCCCTGATGTGAGGATAACAGTCAACCTCGAACAATTAAGAATCTATAAAGAAGGGACTGTAAGATTTAATTTTATCTGTTTTCGGACTTTCAAGCTATAAATGGTGAGCATGATCACAAACACAACAATCATAAATTTGTCTTATTTGCAATCCAACTCACAAACAGAAAGTTGACTTTATAATTGTTAATTGCAACTTATTGTTATTTATGGTTTGTTTATTTTTCCTCTTCTGGTGGTTCGCCTTTTTAGCCCAATTGCTTTCAATTTTTTGCGCGCGTATTTTATTTTCACCGACAGTCGGTACTCTAAAAATAGGGATAATTTATGCGGCTTATTGATTATTTTCCAGAATCATCAATCTCAGTGATACATGCAGCTAAAGACTGGCAGGAGGCTATTGATTTTTCGATGGCATCATTATTAACAAAAAATTATATCAACGAGAATTACATTCAGGCTATTAAAGATTCCACCATTAACAACGGATCTTATTATATTCTCGCAGCAGGCGTAGCAATGCCTCATGCGCGACCAGAATGTGGGGCGCTCAAAACCGGAATGTCTTTGACGTTACTTAAACAAGGTGTTTATTTCCCTGGGAATGACGAACCGATTAAATTACTCATCGGGCTTTCTGCTGCCGATGCCGATTCGCACATTGGCGCTATTCAGGCGTTAAGTGAATTACTGTGCGAAGAAGAAATACTTGAACAACTCTTAACAGCATCATCAGAAAAACAATTAGCGGACATTATCAGCCGCGAATAATAACTCTCTCCTCTACAGGATAATATTATGGAAAACAAGTCTGCTCGTGCAAAGGTTCAGGCTTTTGGGGGTTTTTTGACCGCTATGGTCATTCCCAATATCGGTGCTTTTATTGCCTGGGGTTTTATTACTGCATTATTTATTCCTACCGGCTGGCTGCCTAACGAACATTTCGCCAAAATTGTCGGTCCAATGATTACCTATTTATTACCGGTGATGATTGGTTCTACCGGTGGTCACCTGGTCGGCGGTAAACGCGGTGCGGTGATGGGGGGAATAGGGACGATTGGCGTAATTGTGGGTGCTGAAATCCCCATGTTCCTGGGTTCGATGATTATGGGACCGCTTGGCGGCCTGATGATTAAATATATCGATAAGGCACTGGAAAAACGCATCCCCGCTGGTTTTGAGATGGTTATCAATAACTTCTCATTAGGTATCGCCGGGATGGCTCTCTGCCTGCTAGGTTTTGAAGTTATCGGTCCAGCGGTGTTAATTGCCAATACTTTCGTCAAAGAGTGTATTGAGGCGCTGGTACATGCGGGATATCTGCCTCTGCTGTCTGTTATCAATGAACCCGCGAAAGTGCTTTTCCTCAATAACGCGATAGATCAGGGCGTCTATTACCCGTTGGGGATGCAACAGGCTTCGGTTAACGGCAAATCCATCTTCTTTATGGTGGCGTCGAATCCGGGGCCAGGGTTGGGGTTGCTGCTGGCGTTTACCTTGTTTGGTAAAGGGATGAGTAAACGTTCTGCGCCCGGGGCGATGATTATTCACTTTCTTGGCGGCATCCACGAACTGTATTTCCCGTATGTGTTGATGAAGCCGCTGACCATTATCGCCATGATTGCGGGCGGTATGTCTGGAACCTGGATGTTTAATTTGCTGGACGGTGGTCTGGTGGCAGGCCCAAGTCCGGGGTCTATCTTTGCCTACCTGGCACTGACGCCGAAAGGTTCGTTCCTGGCGACAATCGCCGGTGTTACGCTCGGCACTCTGGTGTCCTTTGCCATCACTTCCCTGATACTGAAGATGGAAAAAACGGTGGAAACGGAGAGCGAAGATGAGTTTGCTCAGTCAGCCAATGCGGTTAAAGCGATGAAACAAGAAGGTGCATTCTCGTTATGCCGGGTTAAGCGTATTGCCTTTGTTTGCGATGCGGGGATGGGCTCCAGCGCGATGGGCGCAACCACCTTCCGTAAGCGCCTGGAAAAAGCGGGGCTGGCAATAGAAGTAAAACATTACGCGATAGAAAACGTGCCTGCGGATGCCGATATTGTGGTCACACACGCCAGTCTGGAAGGACGCGTGAAACGTGTGACGGATAAACCGCTGATATTGATTAATAACTATATTGGTGATCCAAAGCTCGACACCTTATTTAATCAATTAACCGCCGAACATAAACACTGATTACAGAGATAAAAATGAAAACCAAAGTTGCTGCTATTTATGGCAAGCGGGACGTCCGTCTGCGCGAATTTGAACTGCCCGAAATTACCGATAATGAACTGTTAGTGAGTGTAATTTCTGACAGCGTCTGTTTATCGACCTGGAAAGCGGCGTTACTCGGTAGTGAACATAAACGCGTACCCGACGATTTAGAAAATCATCCGGTCATTACCGGGCATGAATGTGCCGGGGTTATTGTCGAAGTGGGTAAAAATCTCACTGGCAAATATAAAAAAGGCCAGCGTTTTGTATTGCAACCAGCAATGGGATTACCCAGTGGATATTCAGCCGGATACAGCTACGAATATTTCGGCGGTAATGCCACCTATATGATTATTCCCGAAATCGCCATTAACCTGGGCTGTGTATTACCTTATCACGGTTCTTATTTTGCAGCGGCGTCGCTGGCGGAGCCGATGTGCTGCATTATTGGCGCTTATCATGCCAATTATCACACCACACAATATGTTTATGAGCACCGCATGGGCGTCAAACCTGGCGGCAATATTGCGCTGCTGGCGTGTGCTGGCCCGATGGGAATTGGCGCTATCGATTACGCCATTAACGGCGGCATACAACCGTCGCGGGTAGTGGTGGTCGATATCGACGAAAAACGCCTGGCACAGGTGCAGAAGTTGCTGCCGGTAGAACTGGCGGCCAGTAAAGGCATTGAGCTGGTGTATGTGAATACCAAAGGGATGAGCGATCCAGTCCAGACGCTGCGGACGCTGACAGGAGATGCCGGGTTCGATGACGTGTTTGTCTATGCAGCGGTGCCTTCGGTCGTTGAGATGGCTGATGAGTTGCTGGCAGAAGACGGCTGCCTGAACTTCTTTGCCGGCCCGACGGATAAAAACTTCAAAGTGCCGTTTAACTTCTACAACGTCCATTACAACAGCACGCACGTCGTCGGTACATCCGGCGGTTCAACGGACGATATGAAAGAGGCGATTGCCCTTAGCGCCACGGGGCAGTTGCAACCGTCGTTTATGGTGACCCATATTGGTGGGCTGGATGCGGTGCCAGAAACCGTGCTCAATCTGCCGGATATCCCCGGCGGTAAAAAACTCATTTATAACGGCGTGACCATGCCGCTCACTGCCATTGCCGATTTTGCCGAAAAAGGCAAAACCGATCCGCTGTTTAAAGAGCTGGCGCGGCTGGTTGAGGAAACGCACGGCATCTGGAATGAACAGGCCGAGAAATATCTGCTGGCGCAATTTGGCGTTGATATCGGGGAGGCCGCGCAATGATGTCCCTGGCGTGGCCATTATTTCGCGTTACGGAACAGGCAGCGTTGGCTGCCTGGCCGCAAACCGGATGTGGCGACAAAAATAAAATTGATGGCCTGGCGGTCACCGCGATGCGCCAGGCATTAAACGACGTCGCTTTTCGTGGACGAGTGGTTATCGGCGAGGGAGAAATTGACCATGCGCCGATGCTGTGGATTGGCGAAGAGGTGGGCAAAGGCGATGGGCCAGAAGTCGATATCGCGGTTGACCCGATTGAAGGCACGCGGATGGTGGCGATGGGGCAGAGCAATGCGCTGGCGGTCATGGCCTTCGCCCCACGAGACAGCTTGCTACATGCGCCCGATATGTATATGAAAAAACTGGTCGTTAACCGACTGGCTACCGGGGCAATCGATCTGTCTTTGCCCCTTACAGAAAACTTGCGCAACGTGGCGAAAGCGTTAGGCAAACCTCTGGATCGGTTACGTATGGTTACGCTTGATAAACCGCGCCTGAGTGCCGCGATTGAGGAAGCGACGCAGCTTGGCGTGAAGGTTTTTGCTCTGCCGGATGGCGATGTCGCCGCCAGTGTACTGACCTGCTGGCAGGATAATCCTTACGACGTGATGTACACCATCGGCGGCGCGCCGGAAGGCGTTATCTCTGCCTGTGCTGTTAAAGCATTAGGCGGGGATATGCAGGCGGAATTAATCGATTTTTGCCAGGCCAAAGGTGACTACACAGAAAATCGGCAAATTGCAGAGCAGGAGCGCAAGCGTTGTAAGGAAATGGGGGTTGACGTTAACCGTGTGTACTCACTCGACGAACTGGTGAGGGGGAAAGATATCCTCTTTAGCGCCACAGGCGTCACGGGCGGAGAGCTGGTGAACGGTATACAACAGACGGCGAATGGAGTGCGGACGCAGACATTACTGATCGGCGGCGCGGACCAAACGTGTAATATAATTGATTCCCTGCATTGATGGTGATCTATCGGAAGACGAATGGCGACGCTGACAGAAGATGATGTGCTTGAGCAACTGGACGCACAGGACAATTTATATTCATTTATGAAAACTGCGCATTCTATTTTGCTCCAGGGGATACGCCAGTTTCTGCCGTCGCTATTTGTCGATAACGATGAAGAGATCGTCGAATATGCAGTGAAACCGTTACTCGCCCAAAGCGGCCCGCTTGACGATATTGATGTTGCGCTGCGTTTGATTTATGCGCTGGGGAAAATGGATAAATGGCTGTACGCCGATATCACGCATTTTTCCCAGTTCTGGCATTACCTGAACGAACAGGATGAAACGCCCGGATTTGCCGATGACATGACCTGGGATTTTATCAGCAACGTCAATAGTATAACCCGCAATGCGACGCTCTATGATGCGTTAAAGGCGATGAAGTTCGCCGATTTCGCCGTCTGGTCAGAGGTGCGTTTTAGCGGGATGGTCAAAACGGCGCTGACGCTGGCAGTAACAACCACCTTAAAGGAATTAACGCCGTGAAAATTGAATTAACGGTGAATGGGCTGAAGGTACAGGCGCAGTACCATGATGATGAGATAAAAAATGTACATAAACCGTTGCTGCGCATGTTGGCGGCCTTACAGACGGTAAATCCACAGCGGCGTGCGGTGGTATTTCTTTGCGCTCCGCCGGGGACGGGTAAATCTACCCTAACCACCTTCTGGGAATATCTCGCGCAACAAGACCCGGAACTACCCGCTATTCAGACGCTCCCGATGGATGGTTTTCACCATTACAACATCTGGCTGGATGAGCATCAGCTTCGCTCTTATAAAGGCGCACCGCAGACGTTCGACGTGGCGAAACTGGCGGAAAATCTGCGCCGGGCAGTGGAAGGGGATTGTACGTGGCCGCAGTACGATCGACAAAAGCATGATCCCATAGAAGATGCATTACACGTTACTGCACCGATCATTATCGTAGAAGGAAACTGGCTGTTATTGGATGACGAGAAATGGCGCATGCTTGCGCAATTTTGTGATTTCTCGATCTTTATCAACGCGCCCGCAGCTGCGTTACGGGAACGGCTGCTGGGGCGCAAGCTGGCGGGAGGGTTATCGCTGGCAGACGCTGAAGCCTTTTATGAACGTACCGACGGCCCAAATGTTCGGCGGGTGCTTGAACAGAGTCTGCCCGCAAATTTGACCTTAATGATGACGGCTAGCGGCGAATATCGTCTGGCAGATTGACCTCTTTCACAGTGCCGTCTTCCAGACGGATAACACGGGAAAAATGACGCCGGGTAAATGCGGCGTCATGACTGATTGCCACGACACTCGCGCCTTGTTGGCGGCATTTTTCCAGCCAGCACTCAAACACGCCCAGCCAGTTTTCGTCAAAATCCCGACTGGGTTCATCCAGCAACAACAGTGACGGGGCGAGAGCTTCCAGA
Organism: Escherichia sp. MR; assembly: GCF_005280595.1. Classification (NCBI taxonomy): domain Bacteria; kingdom Pseudomonadati; phylum Pseudomonadota; class Gammaproteobacteria; order Enterobacterales; family Enterobacteriaceae; genus Escherichia; species Escherichia sp. MR. The sequence goes on from NZ_SZVK01000032.1 coordinate 39,024, forward strand.
CTGGCGACGGCGACCATCCGTCGCTGTGCGCTATGCAGGTCTAACGGATGTGCGCTGGCAACGTCTGCTAACTGACAACATTGCAGGGCGTATTCGGTGCGTTTCGCGATGTCTGCGGGTGAGTATTTTTGTAATTTCAGGCCAAAGGCGACCTCTTCAGCGACGGTGCTATGAAATAGCTGGTTTTCCACTTCCTGAAACAGTACGCCAATCTTTGCCGCGCGCTGGCGGTTCTTAAGCGTATGTAATGCCTGTTGTTGCAATATTACTGTACCGGAAGATGGGGGAAGAAGACCCGCCATGATGCGTAACAGTGTCGATTTTCCCGCGCCGTTGTCGCCGGTCAGCGCCAGCCATTCACCTTGTTTAAGTTGCAGCGAAATGTCGCAAAGACAATCTGTTGCCGCGCCAGACCAGCGATAAGTCACCTGATTTAACGTTAACATAATGGCTGGAGTACTCCGTCATGTAACCGCCAGGAATGCTGGCAATAGTTCAGAAAAGGTGTGGGATGACGTTCAAACAGAATAACCAGCGAACCGCATTCCATCGCCCAGTGCTGCAAACGCTGCAACAGAATTTCGCTGGCTTGTGATGTCAGGCGGCTAAAGGCTTCATCAAGAATTAATAGTTTTGGTTGCATAGCGATGGCACAGGCGATAACCACGCGTTGGGTTTCTCCACCGGAGAGTGTTGCCGGATGGCGATGACGCAACGGCTGGCACTCGGTCAGGGTCAGGGCAGCGTCAATGCGCGCCATAACCTTTGCTTCATCAAGACACAGATTTTCTGGCCCAAAGGCAACCTCTTCTTCCACGCTAAAGGTACAGCCGGAAAGCTGCAAATAGGGAGATTGCTGGACGAGTTGAATGGTAGCGGCTTGTTCGCTTAGCGAGAGTTGCCCAATGGGCGTATTGAGGAGCATTCCCGTGCCAGCGATGTCACCCGGCAGGAAGTCCGGATACCAACCCGCCATCAGTTGCGCCAGCGTGCTTTTGCCGCTGCCGTTGTCTCCAAAAATGGCGACCATCCCCGGGTTGTCATAGTGAAAGTCATAACAGAATGGAGAGTGCGTTGAGTGCGTCGGGCAATAGCGAAACTGTTCTAACGTAACCATAGCCACACTCCCGGTTCTGCCAGCATCAGCAATATCATGGTGTAACGAGCCACTTTTTGTAATTTACTGTCAGGTGGTGCCCATAGCGTAGTGCGCCGGTTATGTAAGCGAAATGCCCGCATATCCAGCGCCGCACCACGGATCGCCAGATCGTTAAGCGCATTATGGGTTAATGGTATGATTAACGCCGGCATCGCACATAAGCGTTGATACCAGCTTTCATCCAGCGGCACGCCACGCGCACGCTGTGCTTCATGAATAATCGCTAATTGCCGTTTTAACTGCTCAACGACCAGCAGCGGTCCGACAAACAGATAAGCGACGCCCGGCGGCAGGCGAGAAGCAAACAAAGCGCGGATAAATCGTTGCACGGGGACGTACTGCATCCACAACTGCGAAGTGGAAACAATCGCCAGAATGCGCAGCCAGAGCGTAATAGCAAATGCCCAACGTTCTGGATTGCGCGGTGTTCCGCTTATCCATTCTGTCAGCCAGCCACCGTGCACCAGCCACAGGCCGCCCCCCAGCGAAAACATCAGCCAGGCGACATATTTTGCTCGACGCCGCGTGGCCTTTAACGCAATAAGGCAGAGAAAGGTCACCGCGCTATAGACCGGCAAAATGGTCTGCGCGGGCAGGATTAGCGTGGTGCAGGCTGCCAGCGCCCACAGCGTTAATGAGGTAAACGGATGCATTTAGCGCACGGCAGCCATTGCCGGAAAATGACGCGTGGTGCGAATCGGCAGCTGGCGCAGTAAAAGCCAGACAATCACCGCTGTAAGAATTTTATCGACCAGGTTTGCGCCTATCACCGTAATCGCCACCGACTCCACCAGGTTTTGCCCCATAGAGTGCATCCAGGCAACGAACAAATCGGCTCCGCTACCGGTGACACCGCCGAACAGCGCAGTACGTAACGGTACAGCAACGACTGTGACCGCAAGCGTAATAATCACGCCGCTGACAACGACTTTCGGCAGGGTGCGAAACCAACCCGCTCGCGCCAGCCAACCGGCGACCAGGCCGATGACCATCGCGACGGGCGCAAATGCGGCGGCGATCGGGTCGGTCAGCAATCCCCAGAGTAAATTGGTCAGTAAGCCGGTCAGCATCCCGATCACCGGACCAAGCAGTACCGCGCTAATAAGCGTGCCGATGGAGTCGAGAAATATAGGTAATTTGACCATGCTGGCCAGTTGCCCGCCGATCATATTGATAGCGATAGAGATAACGATCAGCACCAGGGCCTGGCTGGAAAAGCGGCGACGCGCCATAAGAAAACCTCTCTGAAAATAGTTATTTAATGGGGGAAATATGCAACTCATCGTAACCAGAAAGCGCGCAAGGCTGGCGGCTAAACGCCAGTTCCTCAAGGCAGCCGATCACCAGTTCAAGCGTGGTGCGCACGGTACAGCCGGGCATCATATGACCGCCAAGCATCGCGCCGTGTGGATCGGAAACGCAGAGATGAAGATGCTCACCACTCTGTTCCAGCGTGCCGTTCAATGCGATGACTTCAAACTTACCGCTTAGAAGGGTGGTGTTTTCTTGCCCGGCATAGCGCAAAACGACATCAGTCAGACTGCCGGTACAACCTGCAATCCACGCGGCGTGGAGTTGTTGTTGCTGCGCGAAGACGCGCAATTGGGAGAGAACTTCCTGCCCGGGGAGCAGGCGCAGCGCGTAAAAGCGTGCGGAGGAAGAATATGGGTAGGGCAATGTCATCATTGGAGTACTCCGAAACTCGGACGTATTGCGGATAATATCGACGCTGCATCAGTCATATTCTGATATAAGTCAGGGTTTGTGACGGCACAACGAAAAGATTTTGCTACGCTTATTCGTGATTCTGCAAAGTGGAATAAATTCCACAGGGGCGGGGCTGAAAACGTGACGTAAGTCAGATAATTGTCTTCTTTGACTGGACAATCATTCCTTTTATTCCACGTTTCGCTTATCCTAGCTGAAGCGTTTCAGTCGATTAAATGTTCGACAATTAACCAATCAGTCGCAGTTTGCGACAGGTAAGGTTTCCCCGGACGATTTGCTGGATTACTCTGTCTGGCAAATTTGCTCAGGGAAAACCTTGCAGGAGATCTATGACCGTACGCGTAGCGATAAATGGCTTCGGTCGCATCGGGCGTAATGTGGTTCGTGCTTTGTATGAATCCGGACGCCGGGCGGAAATTACCGTGGTGGCAATCAACGAACTGGCGGATGCTGCGGGCATGGCGCATTTGTTGAAATATGACACCAGTCATGGCCGTTTTGCATGGGAAGTACGTCAGGAACGCGATCAACTTTTTGTTGGTGATGACGCCATCCGCGTATTGCATGAACGTTCACTGCAATCGCTCCCCTGGCGCGAACTTGGTGTCGATGTGGTTCTCGACTGCACCGGCGTATATGGCACCCGCGAGCATGGCGAAGCGCATATTGCCGCCGGAGCCCAAAAAGTGCTCTTTTCACATCCTGGCAGTAACGATCTCGACGCGACCGTTGTTTACGGCGTCAATCAGGATCAACTTCGTGCGGAACACCGCATCGTTTCTAACGCTTCCTGTACCACGAATTGCATAATTCCCGTCATCAAATTGTTAGATGATGCGTACGGTATTGAGTCCGGCACTGTGACCACAATTCACTCCGCCATGCACGATCAACAGGTTATTGATGCATACCATCCTGACCTGCGTCGCACCCGGGCAGCCAGCCAGTCGATCATTCCGGTCGATACCAAACTGGCCGCCGGTATCACACGATTTTTTCCGCAATTTAACGATCGCTTTGAAGCGATTGCGGTACGTGTGCCAACCATAAATGTGACGGCAATCGATTTAAGCGTGACGGTGAAGAAACCTGTAAAAGCCAATGAAGTCAACCTGTTGCTGCAAAAAGCAGCACAAGGTGCATTTCATGGTATAGTTGACTATACGGAATTGCCGTTGGTCTCTGTAGATTTTAACCACGATCCGCACAGTGCCATTGTCGATGGCACCCAAACCCGGGTCAGTGGTGCACACCTGATCAAAACGTTGGTCTGGTGCGATAACGAATGGGGCTTTGCTAACCGAATGCTCGACACGACGTTAGCTATGGCTACTGTTGCTTTCAGGTAAGACGCAAGCAGCGTCTGCAAAACTTTTAGAATCAACGAGAGGATTCACCATGTCTGTAATTAAGATGACCGATCTGGATCTTGCTGGGAAACGTGTATTTATCCGTGCGGATCTGAACGTACCAGTAAAAGACGGGAAAGTAACCAGCGATGCGCGTATCCGTGCTTCTCTGCCGACCATCGAACTGGCCCTGAAACAAGGCGCAAAAGTGATGGTAACTTCCCACCTGGGTCGTCCTACCGAAGGCGAGTACAACGAAGAATTCTCTCTGCTGCCGGTTGTTAACTACCTGAAAGACAAACTGTCTAACCCGGTTCGTCTGGTTAAAGATTACCTCGACGGCGTTGACGTTGCTGAAGGTGAACTGGTTGTTCTGGAAAACGTTCGCTTCAACAAAGGCGAGAAGAAAGACGACGAAACCCTGTCCAAAAAATACGCTGCACTGTGCGACGTATTCGTAATGGACGCATTCGGTACTGCTCACCGCGCGCAAGCTTCTACTCACGGTATCGGTAAATTCGCTGACGTTGCGTGCGCAGGTCCGCTGCTGGCGGCTGAACTGGACGCGCTGGGTAAAGCACTGAAAGAACCAGCTCGCCCGATGGTGGCTATCGTTGGTGGTTCTAAAGTATCTACCAAACTGACCGTTCTGGACTCCCTGTCTAAAATCGCTGACCAGCTGATTGTTGGTGGTGGTATCGCTAACACCTTTATCGCGGCACAAGGCCACGATGTGGGTAAATCCCTGTACGAAGCTGACCTTGTTGACGAAGCTAAACGTCTGCTGACCACCTGCAACATTCCGGTTCCGTCTGATGTTCGCGTAGCAACCGAGTTCTCTGAAACTGCTCCGGCTACTCTGAAATCTGTTAACGACGTGAAAGCTGACGAGCAGATCCTGGATATCGGCGACGCTTCTGCGCAAGAACTGGCTGAAATCCTGAAGAATGCGAAAACCATTCTTTGGAACGGCCCGGTTGGCGTGTTCGAATTCCCGAACTTCCGTAAAGGCACTGAAATCGTGGCTAACGCTATCGCAGACAGCGAAGCGTTCTCCATTGCTGGTGGCGGCGACACTCTGGCAGCAATCGACCTGTTCGGCATCGCTGACAAAATCTCCTACATCTCCACTGGCGGCGGCGCATTCCTCGAATTCGTGGAAGGTAAAGTACTGCCTGCAGTAGCGATGCTCGAAGAGCGCGCTAAGAAGTAAAAAATCACAGGGCAGGGAAACCTGCCCTTGTTTCAGCGCGCTTTTAGAGCACGCATTTTTTCATACTCTAAATAATTCGAGTTGCAGGAAGGCGACAAGAGAGTGAATCCCCAGGAGCTTACATAAGTAAGTGACTGGGGTGAGCGAACGCAGACGCAGCACATGCAACTTGAAGTATGACGAGTATAAGGCCCGACGATACAGGACAAGAGACATGTCTAAGATTTTTGATTTCGTAAAACCTGGTGTAATCACTGGTGATGACGTACAGAAAGTTTTCCAGGTAGCAAAAGAAAACAACTTCGCACTGCCAGCAGTAAACTGCGTCGGTACTGACTCCATCAACGCCGTACTGGAAACCGCTGCTAAAGTTAAAGCGCCGGTTATCGTTCAGTTCTCCAACGGTGGTGCTTCCTTTATCGCTGGTAAAGGCGTGAAATCTGACGTTCCGCAGGGTGCTGCTATCCTGGGCGCGATCTCTGGTGCGCATCACGTTCACCAGATGGCTGAACATTATGGTGTTCCGGTTATCCTGCACACCGACCACTGCGCGAAGAAACTGCTGCCGTGGATCGACGGTCTGCTGGACGCGGGTGAAAAACACTTCGCAGCTACCGGCAAGCCGCTGTTCTCTTCTCACATGATCGACCTGTCTGAAGAATCTCTGCAAGAGAACATCGAAATCTGCTCTAAATACCTGGAGCGCATGTCCAAAATCGGCATGACTCTGGAAATCGAACTAGGTTGCACCGGTGGTGAAGAAGACGGCGTGGACAACAGCCACATGGACGCTTCTGCACTGTACACCCAGCCAGAAGACGTTGATTACGCATACACCGAGCTGAGCAAAATCAGCCCGCGTTTCACCATCGCAGCGTCCTTCGGTAACGTACACGGTGTTTACAAGCCGGGTAACGTGGTTCTGACTCCGACTATCCTGCGCGACTCTCAGGAATATGTTTCTAAGAAACACAACCTGCCGCACAACAGCCTGAACTTCGTATTCCACGGTGGTTCCGGTTCTACTGCTCAGGAAATCAAAGACTCCGTAAGCTACGGCGTAGTGAAAATGAACATCGATACCGATACCCAATGGGCAACCTGGGAAGGCGTTCTGAACTACTACAAAGCGAACGAAGCTTATCTGCAGGGTCAGCTGGGTAACCCGAAAGGCGAAGATCAGCCGAACAAGAAATACTACGATCCGCGCGTATGGCTGCGTGCCGGTCAGACTTCGATGATCGCTCGTCTGGAAAAAGCATTCCAGGAACTGAACGCGATCGACGTTCTGTAAGATATTCCTTTCTGCTTATCTCAAGGCCCGCTCTGCGGGTCTTTTTTTCGCCAAAAGCAAGGTGATGGACAGGAGAAATCTGTGATCTATTTGGCAAAATTATGCTTTATTGTTTACCCTTGTCAGACTGCCCGTCATAAGGCAGCGGAGTGTATTTCTCCATTTTGAGTCAGTTAAAAAGGAATATTGAATGGAAGATTTGAATGTTGTCGATAGCATACACGGTGCAGGTTCCTGGTTGGTGAACAACCAGGCGCTGTTGCTGAGTTATGCTGTAAACATCGTGGCGGCTCTCGCGATCATCATCATTGGTTTGATTATCGCGCGGATGATCTCCAACGCGGTGAATCGCCTGATGATCTCCCGTAACATAGATGCCACCGTTGCTGATTTTATCTCTGCATTAGCCCGATATGCGATTATTGCTTTTACGCTGATCGCAGCGTTAGGTCGTGTGGGGGTACAAACTGCATCGGTTATCGCCGTGCTGGGTGCCGCAGGTTTAGCTGTAGGTTTGGCGTTGCAGGGTTCTCTGTCTAACCTGGCCGCTGGTGTGTTGCTGGTACTGTTCCGTCCGTTCCGTGCCGGTGAATATGTCGACCTCGGCGGTGTTGCCGGTACAGTGCAGAGCGTGCAGATTTTCTCTACGACTATGCGCACTGCAGACGGTAAAATTATCGTTATTCCGAACGGTAAAATTATTGCCGGTAATATTATTAACTTCTCTCGCGAGCCTGCGCGCCGTAACGAATTTATCATTGGTGTGGCGTATGATTCCGATATCGATCAGGTGAAGCAGATCCTGACCGATATTATCCAGTCTGACGATCGCATTTTAAAAGATCGCGAAATGACCGTGCGTCTGAACGAGCTTGGCGCATCTTCGATTAATTTCGTGGTCCGCGTCTGGAGTAACAGCGGCGATCTGCAAAACGTTTACTGGGATGTGCTGGAGCGTATTAAACGCGAGTTTGATGCCGCTGGTATCAGCTTCCCGTATCCGCAAATGGATGTGAATTTTAAGCGGGTGAAAGAGGACAAAGCTGCATAATCAACGCTGAGGCCAGATAATTTATCTGGCCTCTCTCTTATTAGTTATTCTGATTGCCAATTAATAATATCAATTTCCACTAATAACATTCCCGCGCTATAGTCTCTGCATCAGATACTTAATTCGGAATATCCAACGTGTTTTCTTATTACTTTCAAGGTCTTGCACTTGGTGCGGCTATGATCCTGCCGCTCGGTCCACAAAATGCTTTTGTGATGAATCAGGGTATTCGCCGCCAGTACCACATTATGATTGCCTTACTTTGTGCAATCAGCGATTTGGTTCTGATTTGCGCCGGGATTTTTGGCGGTAGCGCGTTACTGATGCAGTCACCGTGGTTGCTGGCGCTGGTCACCTGGGGCGGCGTTGCCTTCTTGCTGTGGTATGGTTTTGGCGCTTTTAAAACGGCGATGAGCAGTAATATTGAGCTGGTTAGTGCTGAAGTCATGAAACAGGGACGCTGGAAAATTATTGCCACCATGCTGGCAGTGACCTGGCTGAATCCCCATGTTTATCTGGATACCTTTGTGGTATTGGGGAGCCTCGGCGGGCAGCTCGATGTTGAACCAAAACGCTGGTTTGCGCTTGGGACGATTAGCGCCTCTTTCTTGTGGTTCTTTGGTCTGGCTCTTCTCGCAGCCTGGTTGGCACCGCGTCTGCGTACCGCCAAAGCGCAGCGTATTATTAATATTATTGTTGGTGGCGTAATGTGGTTTATCGCCCTACAGCTGGCGAGAGATGGTATTGCCCATGCACAAGCCTTGTTCAGTTAGGCGCTATCTGATGGAAAATAAAAACAGAGACGCTAAGCTTGCCTACAGAGGTTTTGAATTTTGGGCAAGTAAATAAACACGGAGAGACTAACGTGAAGTTCAAAGTTATCGCCCTGGCGGCATTGATGGGTTTCAGCGGGATGGCAGTACAGGCCAATGAACTACCGGATGGTCCGCACATTGTCACTTCAGGAACGGCAAGCGTAGATGCGGTGCCAGACATTGCCACTCTTGCTATTGAAGTTAATGTGGCCGCGAAGGATGCTGCTACCGCCAAAAAACAAGCGGATGAGCGCGTGGCGCAATATATCTCTTTCCTTGAACTCAATCAGATCGCGAAAAAAGATATCAGTTCTGCGAATTTACGTACCCAGCCAGATTACGATTACCAGGATGGCAAAAGTATTCTGAAAGGCTACCGGGCAGTGAGAACGGTAGAGGTAACAGTTCGTCAGTTAGACAAGCTGAATTCTTTGCTGGATGGCGCGCTGAAGGCTGGTCTTAATGAAATTCGTTCTGTTTCGCTGGGAGTAGCGCAACCGGATGCCTATAAAGATAAAGCGCGTAAGGCCGCGATTGATAACGCGATTCATCAGGCGCAGGAGTTGGCGAATGGCTTTAATCGCAAACTGGGACCGGTGTATAGCGTGCGCTACCATGTTTCCAACTATCAGCCCAGCCCGATGGTTCGGATGATGAAAGCTGATGCCGCGCCGGTTTCTACTCAGGAAACTTACGAGCAGGCCGCTATTCAGTTTGATGACCAGGTGGATGTGGTCTTCCAGTTAGAACCCGTTGATCAGCAACCGGCAAAAACACCTACCGCACAATAATACATTTAGCCCGACTCATTTGTCGGGCTAATGTCTTCACCTTATATCGTCTCCTTTTTCTGTAATTTTCTGTAAAACCATGATGCAATTACCTATCTTTGCTCGCGATATCATCAAAGATTGGGTAATGACTCCAACTTATTGATAGTGTTTTATGTTCAGATAATGCCCGATGACTTTGTCATGCAGCTCCACCGA
>NZ_SZVK01000033.1:0-48322 GCF_005280595.1 Escherichia sp. MR
AAAGCGTGCGTATTGCCTGAAAACACAACCCGCTACGGGGGAGACTTACCCGAAATCTGATTTATTCAACAAAGCCATTTGAAATTCTCTGATATCTGGGACGACATGTTGCACATTACTCAGGAAAAAACCGGTTCAAAACTTGCTATTCCGCTTAACCTGAAATGCGATGCTCTGAATATTACCCTTCGTGAAGTTATATCTCAGTGCAGGGATGCTGTTGTTAGTAAATATCTGGTCCATTACCGTCACACAACCTCTCAAGCAAACAGAGGGGACCAGGTTTCTGCAAATACTCTGACAACGGCTTTTAAAAAGGCCAGGGAAAAATGTGGCATAAAATGGGAGCAAGGAACTGCGCCCACATTTCATGAGCAGCGATCTCTGTCAGAACGGTTATATCGGGAACAGGGTCTGGATACGCAAAAGTTGTTAGGTCATAAATCCAGAAAAATGACCGACCGATACAATGATGATCGTGGTAAAGACTGGGTTATCGTAGATATGAAAACAGCATAGAAAATAGCCAGTTTTGGGGAAGGGTTTTGGGGAAAGTTTTGGGGAAGATTTTACATCATCATAAAACAACGGGCGTGTTATACGCCCGTTACAGTTTTTAACGCATGCAGAAATTACATGTTCTTGATGATCGCATCACCAAACTCTGAACATTTCAGCAGTTTAGCGCCTTCCATCAGACGTTCGAAGTCATAGGTTACAGTCTTCGCGTTGATCGCGCCTTCCATACCTTTAACAATCAGGTCTGCGGCTTCAGTCCAACCCATATGGCGCAGCATCATCTCAGCGGAGAGGATGATAGAGCCCGGGTTAACTTTGTCCTGACCGGCATATTTCGGCGCAGTACCGTGGGTGGCTTCAAACAGGGCGCATTCGTCACCGATGTTTGCGCCAGGGGCGATACCGATACCGCCAACCTGCGCTGCCAGGGCGTCAGAAATGTAGTCACCGTTCAGGTTCATACAGGCGATAACATCATATTCAGCCGGACGCAGCAGGATCTGTTGCAGGAATGCATCAGCAATCACGTCTTTAATGACGATCTCTTTGCCGGTATTCGGGTTTTTAACTTTCAGCCACGGGCCGCCGTCGATCAGTTCACCGCCAAATTCTTCACGCGCCAGCTGGTAGCCCCAGTCTTTAAACGCGCCTTCGGTGAACTTCATGATGTTGCCTTTGTGCACCAGGGTCACAGAGTCACGATCGTTAGCAATTGCGTATTCGATCGCGGCACGAACCAGACGTTTGGTGCCTTCTTCAGAACACGGCTTAATGCCGATACCGCAATGTTCCGGGAAGCGGATTTTCTTCACGCCCATCTCTTCACGCAGGAATTTAATCACTTTCTCAGCGTCGGCAGAGTCAGCTTTCCATTCGATACCCGCATAAATGTCTTCCGAGTTTTCACGGAAGATAACCATATCGGTCAGTTCAGGGTGTTTAACCGGGCTTGGAGTGCCCTGATAGTAACGTACCGGACGCAGGCAGATGTAGAGATCCAGTTCCTGGCGCAGGGCTACGTTCAGAGAACGAATACCGCCACCAACCGGGGTGGTCAGCGGGCCTTTAATGGCAACGCGATATTCACGAATCAGATCAAGGGTTTCAGCAGGCAGCCAGACGTCCTGACCATAAACCTGTGTGGATTTTTCACCGGTGTAAATTTCCATCCAGGAGATTTTACGCTCGCCTTTATAGGCTTTCTCGACTGCGGCGTCGACCACTTTCAGCATGGCTGGGGTTACATCTACACCGATTCCATCACCTTCGATGTAAGGGATAATCGGATTTTCAGGAACGTTGAGTTTGCCGTTTTGCAGGGTGATCTTCTTGCCTTGTGCCGGAACAACTACTTTACTTTCCATTCACCTCTCCTTCGAGCGCTACTGGTTTGCTCGTCTGCCACCACGTTGCATATGCGTTTGCGTCCTGCGATACGGATGCTTTAGAGCAATTTTTGTTAATGATTTGTAATTGGCTTGTCAATACTACCCTATTGTTTGCCGTCATGAAAGATGCGCGTTATTAGGCTATAATGCGGCAATTCATAATCTCTGAAAATACCATGCAAAAAACTTCTTTTAGAAATCACCAGGTTAAGCGATTCAGCTCGCAACGTTCTACCAGGCGAAAACCTGAAAACCAGCCCACGCGCGTGATCCTGTTCAATAAACCCTATGATGTTCTTCCGCAGTTCACCGATGAAGCAGGGCGTAAAACATTAAAAGAATTCATCCCGGTTCAGGGCGTTTATGCGGCTGGTCGTCTCGACCGCGATAGCGAAGGGTTACTGGTGCTGACTAATAATGGCGCGTTACAGGCGCGTTTAACCCAGCCGGGCAAACGCACCGGGAAAATCTATTATGTGCAGGTGGAAGGCATTCCTACGGAAGACGCTCTTGAAGCCTTGCGCAATGGCGTAACCTTAAATGATGGCCCTACCCTGCCCGCTGGCGTGGAATTGGCTGAAGAACCGGAGTGGTTATGGCCGCGTAATCCGCCAATTCGTGAACGAAAAAGTATTCCCACCAGCTGGCTGAAGATCACCTTATATGAAGGGCGTAATCGCCAGGTACGCCGCATGACCGCCCATGTTGGTTTCCCCACACTGCGACTGATTCGCTATGCGATGGGGAGTTACACGCTGGATAATCTTGCTAATGGCGAATGGCGAGAAACCACAGAATAAGGAAGCACAATGTTTAAACCGCACGTTACCGTTGCCTGCGTGGTGCACGCAGAAGGCAAATTTTTAGTCGTTGAAGAGACGATTAATGGTAAAGCGTTATGGAACCAACCTGCCGGGCATCTGGAAGCAGATGAAACCTTAGTGGAAGCCGCCGCGCGTGAGCTGTGGGAAGAGACGGGCATCAGCGCGAAACCGCAACATTTCATCCGTATGCATCAGTGGATTGCGCCAGATAAAACGCCGTTTTTGCGTTTCCTCTTTGCCATTGAACTTGAGCAAATATGCCCGACCCAGCCTCATGACAGCGATATCGACTGCTGCCGTTGGGTCAGCGCCGAAGAAATTTTACAGGCGTCAAATCTTCGTTCGCCGCTGGTGGCGGAAAGTATTCGTTGTTATCAAAGCGGGCAACGCTATCCGCTGGAGATGATTGGCGATTTTAACTGGCCTTTTACAAAGGGTGTCATCTAAAAGGCTGCGTGATAGAATACGCCGCCTTGAAGTTCAATGTCGTGAGTGATCCAATGTCTGAAACCGCAAAAAAAGTAATCGTCGGCATGTCCGGCGGTGTCGATTCCTCTGTTTCTGCCTGGCTGTTGCAACAACAGGGATATCAGGTCGAAGGCCTGTTTATGAAGAACTGGGAAGAAGACGACGGTGAGGAATATTGCACGGCGGCAGCGGATCTGGCTGATGCCCAGGCTGTCTGCGACAAGCTCGGCATTGAACTGCACACCGTCAACTTTGCTGCTGAATACTGGGACAACGTCTTCGAACTGTTTCTTGCCGAATATAAAGCCGGTCGCACGCCGAATCCGGATATTCTGTGCAACAAAGAGATCAAATTTAAAGCCTTCCTCGAATTTGCCGCCGAAGATTTAGGTGCCGATTATATCGCTACCGGTCATTACGTTCGTCGCGCAGATGTCGATGGCAAGAGCCGCCTGCTGCGTGGTCTGGACAGCAACAAAGACCAGAGCTACTTCCTTTACACGCTTAGCCATGAGCAGATTGCGCAAAGCCTGTTCCCGGTCGGCGAACTGGAAAAACCGCAGGTGCGTAAGATTGCTGAAGATCTCGGTCTGGTTACCGCGAAGAAAAAAGACTCTACCGGCATTTGCTTTATTGGCGAACGTAAATTCCGCGAGTTCCTGGGGCGTTATCTCCCGGCGCAACCGGGCAAAATCATTACCGTTGATGGCGATGAAATTGGCGAACACCAGGGGCTGATGTATCACACCCTCGGTCAGCGTAAAGGTCTGGGTATCGGTGGCACTAAAGATGGCACCGAAGAACCGTGGTACGTCGTCGATAAAGACGTTGAGAATAACATTCTGGTTGTCGCGCAGGGTCATGAGCATCCACGTCTGATGTCTGTCGGGTTGATTGCCCAGCAGTTGCACTGGGTCGATCGTGAACCGTTCACCGGCACTATGCGTTGCACGGTGAAAACCCGCTATCGCCAGACCGACATCCCATGCACCGTCAAGGCGCTGGACGATGATCGCATTGAAGTGATTTTCGATGAACCCGTTGCCGCAGTGACTCCGGGTCAGTCTGCCGTCTTCTACAACGGTGAAGTGTGCCTCGGTGGCGGTATTATTGAGCAGCGTCTGCCGCTGCCGGTCTGATTATTTTCTTTACTTAAAACAAGGAAGCAGTGAACGTGGCAAAGAATTACTATGACATCACCCTCGCCCTGGCCGGTATTTGTCAGTCGGCTCGCCTGGTGCAACAACTCGCTCACCAGGGGCATTGTGATGCCGATGCGCTACACGTTTCACTCAACAGTATTATTGATATGAACCCCAGCTCCACGCTGGCGGTTTTTGGCGGTAGCGAAGCCAACCTACGCGTCGGGCTGGAAACCCTGCTCGGCGTGCTCAATGCCAGCAGCCGTCAGGGTTTGAACGCTGAGTTAACCCGCTACACCCTTAGCCTGATGGTGCTTGAGCGTAAACTTTCATCTGCCAAAGGTGCGCTCGACACTCTGGGCAACCGGATCAACGGCCTGCAACGCCAGCTCGAACACTTCGATTTACAGTCCGAAACGCTGATGAGCGCGATGGCTGCTATCTATGTTGATGTTATCAGCCCGCTTGGCCCGCGCATTCAGGTCACCGGTTCCCCTGCTGTACTGCAAAGCCCGCAGGTGCAGGCGAAAGTTCGCGCAACCCTGCTGGCAGGCATTCGCGCCGCCGTGCTCTGGCACCAGGTCGGCGGTGGACGTCTGCAACTGATGTTTTCTCGTAATCGCCTGACCACTCAGGCAAAACAAATTCTTGCTCATTTAACCCCGGAGTTGTGATCTATGGAATTATCCTCACTGACCGCCGTTTCCCCTGTCGATGGACGCTACGGCGATAAAGTCAGCGCGCTGCGCGGGATTTTCAGCGAATATGGTTTGCTGAAATTCCGTGTACAAGTTGAAGTACGTTGGCTGCAAAAACTAGCCGCGCACGCAGCGATCAAGGAAGTTCCTGCTTTTGCTGCCGACGCAATCGGTTACCTTGATGCAATCGTCGCTAATTTCAGCGAAGAAGATGCTGCACGCATCAAAACCATCGAGCGTACCACTAACCACGACGTTAAAGCGGTTGAGTATTTCCTGAAAGAAAAAGTGGCAGATATCCCGGAACTGCACGCGGTATCTGAATTCATTCACTTTGCCTGTACTTCGGAAGATATCAATAACCTCTCCCACGCGTTGATGCTGAAAACCGCGCGTGATGAAGTGATCCTGCCATACTGGCGTCAACTGATTGATGGCATTAAAGATCTCGCTATTCAGTACCGCGATATTCCGCTGCTGTCCCGTACCCACGGTCAGCCAGCCACGCCGTCAACCATCGGGAAAGAGATGGCTAACGTTGCCTACCGTATGGAACGCCAGTACCGCCAACTTAACCAGGTGGAGATCCTCGGCAAAATCAACGGCGCGGTCGGTAACTATAACGCCCACATCGCCGCTTACCCGGAAGTTGACTGGCATCAGTTTAGCGAAGAGTTCGTCACCTCGCTGGGTATTCAGTGGAACCCGTACACCACGCAGATTGAACCGCACGACTACATTGCCGAACTGTTTGATTGCGTTGCGCGCTTTAACACTATTCTGATCGACTTTGACCGTGACGTCTGGGGTTATATCGCTCTTAACCACTTCAAACAGAAAACCATTGCTGGTGAGATTGGTTCTTCCACCATGCCGCATAAGGTTAACCCGATCGACTTCGAAAACTCCGAAGGGAACCTGGGGCTTTCCAACGCAGTGTTGCAGCACCTGGCCAGCAAACTGCCGGTTTCCCGCTGGCAGCGTGACCTGACCGACTCCACCGTGCTGCGTAACCTCGGCGTGGGTATTGGTTATGCACTGATTGCTTACCAGTCTACCCTCAAAGGCGTGAGCAAACTGGAAGTGAACCGTGACCATCTGCTGGATGAACTGGATCACAACTGGGAAGTGCTGGCTGAGCCGATCCAGACAGTCATGCGTCGCTATGGCATTGAAAAACCGTATGAAAAGCTGAAAGAGCTGACTCGCGGTAAGCGCGTTGACGCCGAAGGCATGAAGCAATTTATCGACGCTCTGGCGCTGCCAGAAGAAGAGAAAGCGCGCCTGAAAGCGATGACGCCGGCTAATTATATTGGTCGTGCCATCACGATGGTTGATGAGCTGAAATAATCCCCTGTCAAGGCCGGATGGCGATGCTGTCCGGCCTGCTTCTTAAGCGAATCTTTTCCTGTGTTACCTCCCCTACCCGCTGGTTTAATTAATGTTTACTCCCATAAATACATAATCGCGTTACACTATTTTAATAATTAAGACAGGGAGAAATAAAAATGCGCGTACTGGTTGTCGAAGACAATGCGTTGTTACGTCACCATCTTAAAGTTCAGATTCAGGACGCTGGTCATCAGGTCGATGACGCAGAAGATGCCAAAGAAGCAGATTATTATCTCAATGAACATTTACCGGATATTGCCATTGTCGATCTTGGCTTGCCTGATGAAGATGGTCTGTCGCTGATCCGCCGCTGGCGTAGCAACGATGTTTCACTACCGATTCTGGTATTGACCGCCCGTGAAAGCTGGCAGGACAAAGTCGAAGTCTTAAGTGCCGGTGCTGATGATTACGTGACCAAACCGTTTCATATTGAAGAGGTGATGGCGCGTATGCAGGCGTTGATGCGGCGTAATAGCGGTCTGGCTTCACAGGTTATTTCGCTGCCACCGTTTCAGGTTGATCTCTCCCGCCGTGAATTATCCATTAACGACGAAGTGATCAAACTGACCGCGTTTGAATACACCATTATGGAAACGCTAATCCGTAATAACGGCAAAGTGGTCAGCAAAGATTCGCTGATGTTACAGCTCTATCCGGATGCCGAATTGCGGGAAAGCCATACCATTGATGTATTAATGGGCCGACTGCGTAAGAAAATTCAGACGCAATATCCGCAAGAAGTGATTACCACCGTTCGCGGCCAGGGCTATCTGTTCGAATTGCGCTGATGAAAAAATTACTGCGTATTTTTTCCCCACTCTCGCTACGGGTTCGTTTTCTGTTGGCAACGGCAGCGGTAGTGCTGGTGCTTTCGCTTGCCTACGGGATGGTCGCGCTGATCGGTTATAGCGTCAGTTTCGATAAAACCACGTTTCGGCTGTTACGTGGCGAGAGCAACCTGTTCTATACCCTCGCGAAGTGGGAAAACAACAAATTGCATGTCGAATTGCCAGAAAATATCGACAAGCAAAGCCCTACTATGACACTGATCTATGATGAGAACGGGCAACTTTTATGGGCGCAGCGTGACGTTCCCTGGCTGATGAAAATGATCCAGCCTGACTGGCTGAAATCTAATGGCTTCCATGAAATAGAAGCGGATGTTAACGATACCAGCATCTTGCTGAGTGAAGATCATTCTATACAGCAACAGTTGCAGGAAGTACGGGAAGATGACGACGACGCTGAGATGACTCACTCGGTGGCAGTAAACATCTATCCGGCAACGTCGCAGATGCCAAAGTTAACCATTGTGGTGGTTGATACCATCCCTGTAGAGCTTAAAAGTTCCTATATGGTGTGGAGCTGGTTTGTCTATGTGCTCTCAGCCAACCTGCTGTTAGTGATCCCTCTGTTATGGGTCGCCGCCTGGTGGAGTTTACGCCCTATCGAAGCCCTGGCAAAAGAAGTCCGCGAACTGGAAGAGCACAACCGGGAACTACTCAACCCTACCACCACGAGGGAACTTACCAGCCTGGTACGTAACCTGAACCGACTGTTAAAAAGTGAGCGTGAACGTTATGACAAATACCGCACTACGCTCACCGACCTGACGCACAGTCTGAAAACACCGCTGGCGGTGCTGCAAAGTACGCTACGTTCCATGCGTAGTGAGAAGATGAGCGTCAGCGAAGCAGAGCCAGTAATGCTGGAACAAATCAGCCGCATCTCGCAACAAATTGGCTACTACCTGCATCGCGCCAGTATGCGCGGTGGAACATTACTTAGCCGCGAATTGCATCCTGTCGCCCCACTGCTGGACAATCTCACCTCGGCGCTGAACAAAGTTTATCAGCGTAAAGGGGTTAATATTTCCCTCGATATCTCGCCAGAAATCAGCTTTGTGGGTGAGCAGAATGATTTTGTCGAAGTGATGGGCAACGTACTGGATAACGCCTGTAAATACTGTCTTGAGTTTGTCGAAATTTCAGCCAGACAAACCGATGATCATCTCTATATTGTGGTCGAGGATGATGGCCCCGGTATCCCGAAAAGCAAGCGTGAAGTGGTCTTCGACCGTGGTCAACGTGTTGACACTTTGCGCCCCGGACAAGGTGTCGGTCTGGCAGTCGCACGTGAAATTACCGAGCAATACGACGGAAAAATCATCGCCGGAGAGAGTATGCTCGGCGGTGCACGAATGGAAGTGATTTTTGGTCGCCAGCATTCTTCGCCAAAGAGTGAATAAATATGCCCTTTCTTCACGCATTACGTTAAGCATCCGTTATAATCGGTTGCAGATACCAGCCTGTGGATGCTTAACATGGAATACCAACTTACCCTTAACTGGCCCGATTTTCTTGAACGCCACTGGCAGAAACGTCCGGTAGTGTTTAAACGCGGCTTTAATAATTTTATTGACCCAATCTCTCCAGACGAGTTAGCGGGTCTGGCGATGGAAAGCGAAGTCGACAGTCGGCTGGTCAGTCACCAGGATGGTAAATGGCAGGTCAGCCACGGTCCATTCGAAAGCTACGATCATCTCGGTGAGACCAACTGGTCATTGCTGGTGCAGGCAGTAAATCACTGGCATGAACCAACCGCCGCGCTGATGCGTCCGTTTCGTGAACTGCCGGACTGGCGCATTGACGACCTGATGATCTCATTTTCCGTACCCGGCGGCGGCGTCGGCCCGCATCTCGATCAATACGATGTGTTTATTATCCAGGGAACCGGTCGTCGTCGCTGGCGAGTGGGCGAAAAGCTGCAAATGAAACAGCACTGCCCGCACCCGGATCTGTTACAGGTCGATCCGTTCGAAGCCATCATCGATGAAGAGCTGGAGCCTGGCGATATTCTTTATATTCCGCCGGGATTCCCGCACGAGGGCTACGCGCTGGAAAATGCGATGAACTACTCTGTCGGTTTTCGTGCGCCCAATACGCGGGAGCTGATCAGCGGTTTTGCCGATTATGTTCTGCAACGTGAGCTGGGCGGTAATTATTACAGCGATCCGGATATCCCTCCTCGCGCCCATCCGGCTGATGTTCTGCCGCAAGAGATGGATAAATTGCGTGAGATGATGCTTGAACTGATCAACCAGCCGGAACACTTTAAGCAATGGTTTGGCGAGTTTATTTCCCAGTCACGTCATGAACTGGATATCGCGCCGCCAGAGCCGCCTTATCAGCCGGATGAAATCTACGATGCGCTGAAACAAGGTGATGTGCTGGTGCGCCTGGGTGGTCTGCGCGTATTGCGCATTGGTGATGATGTATACGCCAATGGTGAAAAGATCGATTCTCCGCACCGTCCGGCACTGGATGCGCTCGCCAGTAATATTGTGCTGACTGCCGAGAATTTTGGCGATGCGCTGGAAGATCCATCATTCCTCGCGATGCTCGCGGCGCTGGTCAATAGCGGGTATTGGTTCTTCGAAGGGTAAGTTTGGATGTAATCCGGATGCGGCATCACATGCCGCATCCCTTTTCGCTTACTTCCGTTGCGCCGTTAACTCGGCAATACGCACGATCACCTGCACCGCTTTTTCCATTCCTTCCAGGGTCACAAACTCATGTTTACCATGATAGTTGTAACCGCCAGTGAACAGGTTCGGGCACGGTAATCCCATAAACGACAACTGCGCGCCGTCGGTGCCGCCACGGATCGGCTTCAGATCCGGTTCAATATCACAATCGCGCATCGCCTGCTGGGCGATATCGAGAATATGTGGATGATCCACAATTTTCTCGCGCATGTTGTAGTAACTGTCTTCAATCACCAGTTCAATGTAGCAATCAGGGTGCAGCCCTTTGCCCACTTTCTTGGCAATCTCCATCATCTTACGTTTACGCGCTTCAAACTGTTTACGATCGAAATCACGAATGATGTAGTGCATATCGGCGCGCTCAACGGTGCCTTTCATGCTCGTCAGGTGATAAAAACCTTCATAACCTTCGGTAGTTTCTGGGCTTTCATCCGCCGGAACTTCTGCATGAATGCGTGCAGCCAGCGATAGCGCGTTAACCATCACGCCTTTTGCCGAGCCAGGGTGAACGTTGTTACCGACAATTTTGATATTCACCGATGCGGCGTTGAAGTTTTCAAACTCCAGTTCGCCTACGCCACCACCATCGACGGTGTAAGCCCAACGAGCATCAAAGGCATCAACATCAAAGTGTTTCGCCCCTTTCCCCACTTCTTCATCTGGCGTAAAGGCGACGCGAATATCGCCATGCGGAATGTTTTTCTGCTGCAATACCGCCAGCGCGGTCATAATTTCCGCAATACCGGCTTTATCGTCAGCGCCCAATAGCGTTTTGCCATCGGTGGTGATCAGCGTCTGCCCCAGCAATTGATGCAGAACCGGGAACATCACTGGTGACAAGACTTCGTCGCCAATACCCAGCGCGATGTCGCCACCACGATAGTTTTCAACAATTTGCGGATTTACATTTTTACCGCTGCAATCCGGAGAGGTATCCACATGAGAAATAAAACCAATCGCCGGGATATCGCCAGGAACGTTAGCCGGTAACGTCGCCATTAGCGTTCCTTTCTCACTTAAGGTCACATTGATAAGCCCCATCTCTTCGAGCTGATCTTTCAACAAATGCAATAACTTCCACTGACCTTCCGTGCTGGGAACCTGTCTCACTCCCGCTTTTGATTGGGTATCCAGAGACACGTAGTTCAAAAAACGCTCAAGTAGTTTATCCATGTAGTCACCCTCACTTTTCGTGACAACATTATTAAGAAGCAAGAAAAGACAAATATTGCGTCAGGTCACTTTTACCCCTGCAAGCGGGAATATTTATCAACATTACCTTAATCAATATAAAGCTAAGCCAGTAATTCACACAAGGATTGGCGATTCCGATGGTTTGCCGTAGAATTACCGCCCTCATTAAGAGTCACCAAGGTGGTTAACCACAAACCCCGCATCGGTAAGCCATCCGTTGCGTTTACATGGGACAGAGTAAAAAATTGAATAAACAACCGAGTTCGCTTTCACCGCTGGTGCAATTGGCGGGAATTCGCAAATGCTTTGATGGTAAAGAAGTCATTCCCCAGCTTGATCTGACTATCAACAATGGCGAGTTCCTCACGCTGCTTGGCCCTTCTGGCTGCGGTAAAACAACCGTTCTTCGCCTGATTGCGGGTCTGGAAACTGTTGATTCCGGGCGCATCATGCTGGATAACGAGGACATCACCCACGTTCCGGCGGAAAACCGCTATGTGAACACCGTTTTCCAAAGCTACGCGTTATTCCCCCACATGACCGTATTCGAAAATGTGGCCTTTGGGTTGCGTATGCAAAAAACCCCCGCTGCTGAAATTACGCCTCGCGTGATGGAAGCCCTGCGGATGGTACAACTGGAAACCTTCGCTCAACGCAAACCGCATCAACTCTCTGGCGGTCAGCAGCAACGCGTGGCCATTGCCCGCGCAGTGGTTAACAAGCCTCGTCTGTTGTTGCTTGATGAATCGCTTTCCGCGCTGGATTACAAACTGCGCAAACAGATGCAGAACGAGTTAAAAGCGTTACAGCGAAAACTTGGCATTACTTTCGTCTTCGTTACCCACGACCAGGAAGAGGCACTCACTATGTCTGACCGGATTGTGGTGATGCGCGATGGTCGCATTGAACAAGACGGCACACCACGTGAAATCTACGAAGAACCCAAAAACCTGTTTGTTGCCGGATTCATTGGCGAAATCAATATGTTTAACGCCACGGTGATCGAACGTCTCGACGAGCAACGCGTACGCGCCAACGTTGAAGGCCGCGAGTGTAATATCTACGTTAACTTCGCCGTTGAACCTGGGCAAAAACTGCATGTTCTGTTACGCCCGGAAGACTTACGCGTTGACGAAATCAACGATGATAACCACGTCGAAGGGCTGATTGGTTACGTTCGCGAGCGTAACTACAAAGGCATGACGCTGGAGTCGGTTGTCGAACTGGAAAATGGCAAGATGGTGATGGTCAGCGAATTCTTCAACGAAGACGATCCTGACTTTGACCACTCACTCGACCAGAAAATGGCCATTAATTGGGTAGAAAGCTGGGAGGTCGTACTGGCTGATGAAGAACACAAGTAAGTTCCAGAATGTAGTGATTGTCACTATCGTCGGTTGGCTTGTGTTGTTTGTCTTTCTGCCCAACCTGATGATCATTGGCACCAGCTTTTTGACCCGCGACGACGCGAGTTTCGTCAAAATGGTCTTTACGCTGGATAACTACACACGTCTGCTCGATCCGCTCTATTTTGAAGTGCTCGTGCACTCACTGAATATGGCGCTGATCGCCACTCTCGCCTGCCTGGTGCTGGGCTACCCGTTTGCCTGGTTTCTGGCAAAACTGCCGCATAAAGTGCGACCGCTGCTGCTGTTTCTGCTGATTGTTCCGTTCTGGACAAACTCGCTGATTCGTATCTACGGGCTAAAAATTTTCCTCAGCACCAAAGGCTATCTCAACGAGTTCCTGCTGTGGCTGGGCGTTATTGATACCCCAATTCGCATCATGTTCACCCCCAGCGCGGTGATTATCGGTCTGGTTTACATTCTGCTGCCGTTTATGGTGATGCCACTCTATTCCAGTATTGAAAAACTGGATAAACCTTTACTGGAAGCGGCGCGCGATCTCGGTGCCAGCAAATTGCAGACTTTTATCCGTATTATTATTCCGCTGACGATGCCGGGAATTATTGCCGGATGTCTGCTGGTGATGCTGCCAGCTATGGGCTTGTTCTATGTATCCGACCTGATGGGTGGTGCGAAAAACCTGCTGATCGGTAACGTCATCAAGGTTCAGTTCCTTAATATTCGCGACTGGCCGTTTGGCGCCGCCACCAGCATTACGCTGACTATCGTAATGGGCCTGATGTTGCTGGTTTACTGGCGCGCTTCTCGTTTGCTGAATAAGAAGGTGGAACTCGAATGATCGGTCGACTGCTTCGCGGCGGTTTTATGACCGCTATCTACGCGTACCTGTATATCCCAATCATTATTTTGATTGTGAACTCCTTTAACAGCTCGCGCTTTGGCATCAACTGGCAGGGTTTTACCACCAAATGGTATAGCCTGCTGATGAACAACGACAGCCTGTTACAGGCAGCGCAGCATTCACTAACAATGGCGGTGTTTTCGGCGACGTTTGCTACGCTTATCGGTTCACTGACGGCAGTTGCACTGTACCGTTATCGCTTTCGTGGTAAGCCGTTCGTTAGCGGAATGCTGTTTGTGGTGATGATGTCACCAGATATCGTGATGGCGATTTCGCTGCTGGTGCTGTTTATGCTGCTGGGTATTCAGCTTGGCTTCTGGTCGCTGCTGTTCTCGCATATCACCTTCTGCCTGCCATTTGTGGTGGTGACAGTGTATTCGCGCCTGAAAGGTTTTGATGTGCGGATGCTGGAAGCGGCGAAAGATCTCGGCGCCAGCGAATTTACCATTCTACGGAAAATCATTTTGCCACTGGCAATGCCAGCTGTGGCTGCGGGCTGGGTGCTAAGCTTTACCCTGTCGATGGACGATGTGGTAGTTTCGTCGTTTGTCACCGGACCGAGCTATGAAATTCTGCCGTTAAAAATTTATTCGATGGTCAAAGTCGGCGTATCGCCGGAAGTTAACGCGCTGGCAACCATATTACTGGTGCTGTCGCTGGTAATGGTAATTGCCAGCCAGCTTATTGCTCGTGATAAAACGAAAGGTAACACAGGGGACGTTAAATGAAAAAATGGTCACGCCACCTGCTCGCGGCGGGTGCTCTGGCACTGGGCATGAGCGCCGCTCACGCCGATGACAACAACACGCTGTATTTCTACAACTGGACCGAGTACGTGCCGCCAGGACTGCTTGAACAGTTCACCAAAGAAACCGGTATTAAGGTTATCTATTCGACTTACGAGTCGAACGAAACCATGTATGCCAAGCTGAAAACGTACAAAGACGGTGCCTATGACCTGGTGGTTCCTTCAACCTATTACGTCGATAAAATGCGTAA
Organism: Escherichia sp. MR; assembly: GCF_005280595.1. Lineage (NCBI taxonomy): Bacteria > Pseudomonadati > Pseudomonadota > Gammaproteobacteria > Enterobacterales > Enterobacteriaceae > Escherichia > Escherichia sp. MR. Next base: position 14,440 of record NZ_SZVK01000033.1, read on the forward strand.
AGAAGGGATGATCCAGAAGATCGACAAGTCGAAGTTAACGAACTTCAGCAATCTCGATCCAGACATGCTCAACAAGCCTTTTGACCCGAATAACGACTACTCCATTCCGTATATCTGGGGTGCGACGGCGATTGGCGTTAACGGTGATGCGGTGGATCCGAAATCCGTTACCAGCTGGGCCGATCTGTGGAAGCCTGAGTACAAAGGCAGCCTGCTGCTGACCGACGATGCCCGTGAAGTGTTCCAGATGGCGCTGCGTAAGCTGGGCTATTCCGGTAACACCACCGATCCGAAAGAGATTGAAGCTGCATATAACGAGCTGAAAAAACTGATGCCAAACGTCGCAGCGTTTAACTCCGATAACCCGGCTAACCCGTACATGGAAGGCGAAGTTAACCTCGGCATGATCTGGAACGGTTCTGCTTTCGTTGCGCGCCAGGCGGGTACGCCAATTGACGTGGTGTGGCCGAAAGAAGGCGGCATTTTCTGGATGGACAGCCTGGCGATCCCGGCAAATGCCAAAAACAAAGAAGGCGCGCTGAAATTGATCAACTTCCTGCTGCGCCCGGATGTGGCAAAACAGGTTGCCGAAACTATCGGTTATCCAACGCCAAACCTTGCGGCGCGTAAGCTGTTAAGCCCGGAAGTAGCGAACGATAAAACGCTCTACCCGGATGCTGAAACCATTAAAAATGGTGAATGGCAGAATGACGTTGGCGCAGCCAGCAGCATTTATGAAGAGTATTATCAGAAGCTGAAAGCAGGACGTTAATTCAGCAAACGGGCGGTGGTATTACCGCCCGTTTTTTATTTAGCAAGGAAGTGACATATGAGTCAGGACAGTAACGTTTTATCCCGCTCTTTCGTCGGTATTGGTTTGGTACTGCTCGTTATTTCTGTTGTTATATTTTACAACCAGTTCACCTATACCAAAAATGCGATGCATACCGAAGGGGTCATTGTTGATGCCGTCTGGTACAACAATCATTCAAACGACGTCGGTGATAATGGTTCCTGGTATCCAGTGGTTGCCTTTCGCCCTACACCAGATTACACGCTAATTTTTAATTCAAATATTGGTAGTGATTTTTATGAAGATAGCGAAGGTGACAAAGTCAATGTCTATTATCCGCCAGGGCATCCAGAAGAAGCCGAAATAAACAATCCCTGGGTTAATTTTTTTGAATGGGGCTTTGTTGGCATAGCAGGCATTATTTTCGGTGGTATCGGTCTAATAATCATGGTCCCCTCCTCTAAAAAATCACGCAGGAACAGGAAGTCCCGCCCATGAAAAAATTCATACGAGTAAAAGTTAAAAGAGGCCGATAAAGTGCGCGTGTATTATGCCGGATGCGGCGTTAACGCCTTATCAGGCCTACAAAACCCGCAAATTCAATTAATTGCGCCCTACCGTAGGCCTGATAAGCGTAGCGCATCAGGCTATTACTCCTGATTTATAATCCCTTCAGCAACTTTTCAACAAACTCTGGCACCACCTGGCTTGCCGGGCCGTAATATTTCTCGGCAAATTCGTTACCAACCTGGCTCGGCTCAAGATTGAGTTCCACGGTGTGCGCGCCATGCAATTTTGCTTCATGAACAAAACCGGCCGCCGGATAAACATGCCCGGATGTGCCAATGGCAATGAAAATATCCGCCATCGCCAGTGCCATATAAATTTCATCCATGCCAAGCGGCATTTCGCCAAACCACACCACGTGCGGGCGCAGCGGAGCCGGAAACTGGCAGCAATGACATTTATCTTCTGGCGTAACATCACCAGTCCAGTCGAGAACCTGCCCGCTTTGCGAACAACGTACTTTCAGCAATTCTCCATGCATATGAATCACATTGGTATTGCCTGCGCGTTCATGCAGGTTATCGATATTCTGCGTCACCAGCAAAAAGCGGTCGCCGAGGGCATCTTGCAGTTTAGCCAGCGCAAGATGCGCGGCGTTAGGCTGTATTTCTGGCTGCTGTAACTGTCGGCGACGAGCGTTATAAAACGCTTGCACCAGTTCAGGGTCGCGATCAAAGCCCTCTGGCGTAGCAACATCTTCAACACGATGTTCTTCCCACAGGCCATCTGCGGCGCGAAAGGTACGAATACCTGATTCCGCAGAAATACCAGCCCCTGTCAGTACGAGTACTCTTGGTTTTTCCATTGCTTCCGACACCACTTTATCTCTGAAAAAAATACGCTGACGTAAACGCTCGCGCAGGCGGCGTTTATTTTTACGAAAACGACTTAACCGATGACCCCGACGCGACAGCATAGCAACCTCTGTTGTTTAATCGGTTAGATGTAGGAAGGCAGCTCCACGCATTCCGCCTGCATCACCGTGGCGCGCGCGTTCAATGCGCGGAACACGAGCTACAGGTAAGAGATGACGAGGCAGCCTGTCCGCCAGTTGCGTTGTGATTGCCGGGAAATTGGATAAACCACCGCCAATGACCACCAGATCAGGGTCAATAATGGTCAGGATGTTTCCCAGACAAACCGCTAATAGATCCAGATAACGCTCAACATGCGCCCTTGCCTGCTCATCGCCTTGATCATAAAGCGCAATAATTTCGGGAGCCTGCAACGGTTGATGATAATAGTGTTGATACAGCCACGCAAAACCGCGACCAGACAGATAATTTTCAATGCAGCCATGCTGACCACAGCCGCAGCGGCGTAATGGGAAATCAAGCCCCATCATGGTTAACGCATCGACCGGCAGACGCATATGACCAAACTCGCCGGTAATATAGCTTTTACCCGTCACCGCTTTACCGTTAAACACCAGTCCACCGCCAACGCCGGTGCCGAGAATTAACCCCATCACCAGCGGATATTGGGTAAATTCATCATCCCAGGCTTCAGAAAGGGCAAAACAGTTCGCGTCATTATCAAGTCGCACATCGCGCTCAAGACGTGCGCTCAGGTCGGCACGCAGCGGTTTACCGCTGGCAGCGGGGACATTGGCGGCATACAGCGTGCCATCTTCTGTTTCCGGCATTCCCGGAATACCGATGCCGACAGAACCTTTACAGCCAAAACGCTGATCGGCTTCGACGACCAGCTCGCACACTGCATCTAAAAATGCGTCATAGCTGTTACGCGGTGTCGGCACCCGCTTTTCCCACTGCAACTGCCGACTGCTATCAAATACGCCAAGCGCAATTTTTGTTCCACCAATATCAAACCCGTAATACATTGCCGCTCCTTGTTTTAATGTACTGCCTTTACTGGCCGCTAAGGACTCGCGCAGGGTCAATATTGCTGGCGCGTCGCGCCGGATACCAACTTGCCAAAAGACTCAGCAACAATGCTGTGACCAGTACGTAGAAGACATCCAGCCAGTGCAATTCCGATGGCAGGAAGTCAATAAAATAGATATCGCTGGAGAGGAACTGATGACCGATCAGCTTTTCAATCCACTCGATGATCGGAGTAAGTTGCAGCGAAACCACTACGCCGATAATCACACCACACAAGCTGCCGAACAACCCTGCCAGTAATCCATACCAGACAAAAATGGCGCGAATTAAACCGTCTTTCGCGCCCAGCGTTCTTAATACTGCGATATCGCCACTCTTGTCTTTTACCGCCATCACTAAAGTGGAGACGATGTTGAAACAGGCTACGCCAATCACCAGTACCATCGCCAGATACATAATGGCGCGGATCATCTGGATATCACGATACATATAGCCGTAAGTGCCGATCCAGCTCTTGATATAAACATAGCTATTGGTCACTCCGCCCGCGTCACGCACCAGTTTGTTGGCGTTAAATACATCCGTCATTTTAAGGGCAATACCTGACACACTGGAACCCATATCAAGATATTGTTGGGCATCCGCCAGCGGGATCATGGCAAAACTGTGATCGAGTTGACCGCTCAGCTGCAAAATTCCGGCAATTTGCAAGCGCACACGTTTTGGCTGCATCAGTTTATGCTCGGGATTCGAATTTGGGATCATGATCGACACCCAATCGCCCTGCTTCACTTTTAACGCATCCGCTACGCCTTTGCCGATAATAATCTGCTGCTCACCGGCTTTAAAATTGTTCCAGGCATCACCCTGGACAAACGAGGGCAGCGCACTTAGGCGCTGTTCCTGTTGCGGATCAACCCCTTTAACCTGAAGCGCGCGCAGATTTGCTCCGCTTTCCACCAGCCCCGTGAAATTGATATACGGCGCAGCAGCGGCAATACCTGGCACTTTTTGCACGTTATCCAGTGCTTCCTGCCAGTTAGTCCACGGCTGATCCACTGCTTCAATTTCGCCATGCGGTACTACCGCCAGAATGCGGTTATTCAGTTCACGTTCAAAGCCGTTCATCGCGCTTAAGCCGACGATCAATACCGCCACGCCAAGTGCAATGCCAATGGTAGAAATGACGGAGATCAACGACACCATGCCGCCACGCCGCCGTCCGCGACTAAAACGCAGACCAATTAATAACGATAAAGGCATCGCCATTACTCCGCCCCCATCAGGCTCAGTTCCGCCGTCAGACGACCATCACGCATTTCTAACTGGCGGCTCATACGTTTCGCCAGTTGCAGGTCGTGAGTAACCACCAGGAAGGCGGTGCCCTGCAAGCGATTCAATTCCCCAAGCAACTGGAAAATGCTATCGGCGTTACGTGCGTCAAGGTTACCGGTAGGTTCATCTGCCAGTACCAGACGCGGGTTATTGACCAGCGCACGGGCAATCGCCACACGCTGACGTTCGCCGCCGGAAAGTTCGGATGGACGGTGATTCGCGCGATGCTCCAGCCCCACCGCTTTTAACATTTCCAACGCTCGACTGTTGATTTCAGCGGGCTTTTTCTTGCCAATCAGCAGCGGCATAGCTACGTTTTCCAGGGCGGTAAAATCCGGTAGCAGGTGGTGAAACTGATAAATAAAGCCCAGCTTCTGGTTGCGCAGTTCTGCTTTTGCCGCCGACGACAGTTTGCTCATCGGCTGACCGTTAAAAATCACATCGCCGGAAGTTGGCGTATCCAGCCCGCCCAGCAGGTGCAGTAAGGTACTTTTACCGGAACCTGAACTGCCGACGATAGCCATCATTTCGCCTTCACCCACGCTGAAACTGACATTGTGCAGCACGTCGGTTTGCACACTGCCTTCCTGATAGCGTTTGCACAGGTTGTCGCATTGCAACAGGATCTTATTCATAACGTAAAGCCTCAGCGGGTTGAGTGGCGGCAGCGCGCCAGGAAGGGTAAAGCGTAGAAAGCAGCGCGATAGCCATCGCCACCAGCGCAATAATAATGACCTGTAAAGGTTCGATAGCGACCGGCAGCGCCGCGCCATCAAGCAGGACGCCGATTATCGGCATCAGATTATTCAACTGGCTGGCAAGCAGCGCACCAAGCGCCGCGCCCAGGATCGCACCAATAATTCCGGCGCTGGCACCCTGTACCATAAAGACCATCATGATTTGTCGCGGAGTTAAACCTTGCGTTTGCAAAATCGCCACTTCGGCCTGCTTCTCCATCACCATCAGCCCCAGCGAGGTAATAATGTTAAACGCCGCAACGGCGACAATCAGGCTCAGCAGCAAACCCATCATATTTTTTTCCATACGCACGGCCTGGAACAGCTCACCTTTACGGTCGCGCCAGTCCTGCCATTTACTGCCTTCTGGCAGTTTTTGCTGGCTTAACGAATCCACTTTCAGCGGCTCATCCAGCCACAGACGCCAGCCGGTGATATTACCTGCCGGATAACGCATCAGACGCGAGGCATCCTCAATATTCACCAGCATTTCATAGCCGTCGACTTCACTGTTGGCGGCAAAAGTGCCAATCACATTGAACAGACGCTGACTTGGAATACGCCCCATCGGCGTGAACTGGCTGGCGGAAGGCACCATCACGCGGATTTGGTCGCCGCGATTGACACCTAACTGTAAGGCAAGCTGTTCACCGAGGATGACATTATATTTCCCCGGCTCGAGGTTGGCTTGCTTCACATTGACCAGATACGGGGTTAGCGGATCTTTTTGCGCCGGATCGATACCTAGCATGACGCCTACCGCCACGCTGCGTGCGCTTTGCAGCACCACATCACCAGTAGTGATAGGCGCGACGCGATTTACGCCGTCCAGTTTGACTGCCGATTCCGGGAGTTTCTGCGGGTTAAGAGAGCCCTGCTCCGAAGAGAGGATCGCCTGTGGCATCAGGCCAAGGATGTTGTTTTGCAGCTCGCGCTCAAAGCCGTTCATCACTGACAATACTGTGACCAGCGCCATCACCCCGAGGGTAATGCCGATGGTAGAAAGCCAGGAGACGAAACGACCGAAGCGATCCGCTGCACGCCCACGCATGTAACGCAGGCCAATAAATAGAGCGACAGGTTGGTACATGAAATCCGTCTGGTTGCTGTTAGCAAAGACACGAGTATATAAGCGAAAGCAGGATGGGTAAACGCCTGAACTGTAAGTGATCATCAGGGCTAATCTGAAAAGCATCCATAAATCAATCGGCTAAATTGCCATATTTTACCAGCAGGCTTGCAGCCTGATCTTAATCTGAAAAATCATCTAATACAGACAGATACCCATTACACCTCGGTTAATAACCAGCAGGATCAGTTGTTGGTAAATTAATAAAAGAGCGTGTTCTTCTGATGAAACAAAAAGAACTATGGATTAACCAGATCAAAGGGTTATGCATCTGTCTGGTGGTGGTTTATCACTCGGTCATTACCTTTTATCCGCATATGACCACTTTTCAGCATCCGTTATCGGAAGTCCTGAGCAAATGCTGGATCTATTTCAATCTTTATCTTGCACCCTTTCGTATGCCGGTTTTTTTCTTTATCTCCGGCTATTTGATTCGCCGCTATATCGACAGTGTGCCGTGGGGAAATTGTCTCGATAAACGGATCTGGAGCATCTTCTGGGTGCTGGCGCTGTGGGGTATCGTCCAGTGGCTGGCGCTGAGCGCACTGAATCAGTGGCTGGCACCTGAGCGCGATTACAGCAATGCCTCAAATGCTGCTTATGCCGATTCCACCGGTGAGTTCCTGCACGGGATGATCACCGCCAGCACCAGCTTGTGGTATCTGTATGCTTTAATTGTCTATTTCGTGGTGTGTAAAATTTTTAACCGCCAGGCGCTGCCATTATTCGCCCTGTTTGTACTAATGAGTGTGGCTGTTAATTTCGTTCCCACGCCGTGGTGGGGAATGAACAGTGTGATCCGCAATTTGCCTTATTACAGCCTTGGCGCTTGGTTTGGCGCAACATTAATGACCTGTGTTAAAGAAGTACCGTTGCGCCGCCATCTGCTGATGTCTTCGCTGCTGGCCGTTCTGGCGGTCAGTGCCTGGTTGTTTAACGTGTCGCTACTCCTGTCGCTGGTATCGATTGTGGTGATCATGAAGCTGTTTTATCAGTACGAGCAGCGTTTCGGTATGCGCTCCTCCAGCCTGCTGAATGTGATTGGTTCCAACACCATTGCCATCTACACCACCCATCGCATTCTGGTAGAGATATTCAGCTTGAGTCTGATTCCGCAAATGAACGCAGCACGCTGGTCGCCGCAACTCGAACTGACGCTCCTGCTGGTTTACCCCTTTGTCAGTTTGTTGATTTGTACTGTTGCTGGCTTGTTGGTACGCAAAATTTCACAACGCGCATTCAGCGATCTGTTGTTCTCCCCGCCTTCTCTGCCTGCAACCAGTTACTCTCGCTAAGCCATCGCCCCAGCCGGGGCGATTCAATTTGCTAAACCATGTCGATTCCGGATAATGAACAGCATTGCTTATCAGAGATATGCCCCCATATGTTGAGGCATATCCTAACGAGAATCTGACAACCGTTATGCCTGAACAATATCGTTATACGCTGCCCGTCAAAGCGGGTGAACAGCGTCTGCTGGGCGAGTTAACCGGCGCTGCCTGTGCGACGCTGGTAGCGGAAATTGCCGAACGTCACGCCGGACCGGTGGTGCTCATCGCACCAGATATGCAAAATGCTCTGCGTTTGCATGATGAAATCAGCCAGTTCACCGACCAGATGGTGATGAATCTGGCGGACTGGGAAACCCTCCCTTACGACAGTTTTTCGCCTCATCAGGATATTATCTCCTCGCGTCTTTCCACTCTTTACCAGTTACCAACAATGCAGCGTGGTGTACTGATTGTTCCGGTGAATACGCTTATGCAGCGCGTTTGCCCGCACAGTTTTCTCCACGGTCATGCGCTGGTGATGAAAAAAGGTCAGCGCCTGTCACGAGATGCATTGCGTACCCAACTGGACAGCGCCGGTTATCGCCATGTTGATCAGGTAATGGAGCACGGTGAATACGCCACGCGCGGTGCGTTGTTGGATCTCTTCCCGATGGGGAGTGAGTTGCCTTATCGTCTTGATTTCTTTGATGATGAAATCGACAGCCTGCGAGTATTTGATGTCGATAGCCAGCGCACGCTGGAGGAAGTTGAAGCCATCAACCTACTGCCCGCACACGAATTTCCGACCGATAAAGCGGCAATTGAACTGTTCCGCAGTCAGTGGCGTGATTCTTTCGAAGTAAAACGCGATCCAGAACATATTTATCAACAAGTGAGCAAAGGCACATTGCCTGCCGGGATCGAGTACTGGCAACCACTGTTCTTCAGCGAACCGTTGCCGCCACTGTTCAGTTATTTCCCTGCAAATACACTGCTGGTGAATACTGGCGATCTGGAAAACAGTGCCGAACGTTTCCAGGCTGACACGCTGGCGCGTTTTGAGAATCGCGGCGTCGATCCGATGCGTCCACTGTTGCCACCACAATCGCTCTGGCTGCGGGTAGACGAGCTCTTTTCAGAGCTGAAAAACTGGCCGCGTGTGCAGCTAAAAACTGAACATTTACCGACAAAAGCAGCGAATGCCAATTTAGGTTTCCAGAAACTGCCAGACCTGGCCATTCAGGCACAACAAAAAGCGCCGCTGGATGCGCTGCGTAAGTTCCTCGAGTCTTTCGACGGTCCGGTGGTGTTCTCGGTAGAAAGTGAAGGCCGCCGTGAAGCGTTGGGTGAACTGCTCGCGCGAATTAAAATTGCTCCGCAACGCATTATGCGTCTTGATGAAGCCAGCGACCGTGGGCGTTATCTGATGATTGGCGCTGCAGAGCATGGTTTTGTCGATACGGTACGTAATCTGGCGCTGATTTGCGAAAGCGATCTGCTCGGTGAACGCGTTGCCCGTCGTCGTCAGGACTCTCGCCGCACCATCAACCCCGATACACTGATCCGTAACCTCGCGGAGCTGCATATTGGTCAGCCGGTGGTGCATCTGGAGCACGGTGTCGGGCGCTATGCCGGAATGACCACGCTGGAAGCTGGCGGCATTACTGGCGAGTATCTGATGCTCACCTATGCCAACGACGCCAAACTGTATGTTCCGGTGTCGTCGCTGCATCTGATTAGCCGTTACGCGGGTGGTGCAGAAGAAAATGCCCCGCTGCATAAACTTGGCAGCGATGCGTGGTCACGCGCTCGGCAGAAAGCGGCAGAAAAAGTGCGTGATGTGGCGGCGGAATTGCTGGATATCTACGCTCAACGCGCCGCCAAAGAGGGTTTCGCGTTTAAACACGATCGTGAGCAATATCAATTGTTCTGCGACAGCTTCCCGTTCGAAACCACGCCGGATCAGGCGCAGGCCATTAATGCGGTGCTTAGCGACATGTGTCAGCCGCTGGCAATGGATCGTCTGGTGTGCGGCGATGTTGGCTTTGGTAAAACAGAAGTAGCGATGCGCGCCGCTTTCCTGGCGGTAGAGAACCACAAGCAGGTGGCGGTGCTGGTGCCAACAACTCTGCTCGCGCAGCAGCATTACGACAACTTCCGCGACCGTTTCGCCAACTGGCCGGTACGCATCGAAATGATCTCCCGTTTCCGCAGCGCCAAAGAGCAGACGCAAATCCTTACGGAAGTGGCGGAAGGGAAAATCGATATTCTGATCGGTACGCACAAACTGCTGCAAAGTGACGTCAAGTTTAAAGATTTAGGCCTGCTGATTGTCGATGAAGAACACCGCTTCGGGGTGCGTCATAAAGAGCGCATTAAAGCGATGCGCGCGAACGTGGATATTCTGACACTTACCGCAACGCCGATCCCACGAACGCTGAATATGGCGATGAGCGGAATGCGCGATCTGTCGATTATCGCCACGCCGCCCGCCCGTCGTCTGGCAGTTAAAACCTTTGTCCGTGAGTATGACAGTCTGGTGGTCAGAGAGGCTGTCCTGCGTGAAATTCTGCGCGGGGGACAGGTTTATTATCTCTACAATGATGTGGAAAACATCCAGAAAGCCGCCGAACGGCTGGCAGAACTGGTGCCAGAAGCGCGGATCGCCATCGGTCACGGGCAGATGCGTGAGCGCGAACTGGAACGGGTGATGAATGATTTCCATCATCAGCGTTTTAACGTGCTGGTTTGTACCACAATTATCGAAACCGGGATCGACATCCCTACCGCCAACACCATTATTATTGAACGCGCGGATCACTTCGGTCTGGCGCAGCTGCACCAGTTGCGCGGTCGCGTCGGACGTTCACATCATCAGGCATATGCATGGCTGCTGACGCCGCATCCAAAAGCGATGACTACCGATGCGCAAAAACGTCTCGAAGCGATTGCTTCTCTGGAAGACCTTGGCGCGGGCTTTGCGCTGGCAACGCACGATCTGGAGATTCGCGGCGCCGGTGAACTGCTCGGCGAAGAACAAAGTGGCTCGATGGAAACTATCGGTTTCTCGCTTTATATGGAGTTGCTGGAAAATGCCGTCGATGCACTGAAAGCCGGACGCGAGCCGTCGCTCGAAGATCTCACCAGCCAGCAAACGGAAGTCGAACTGCGGATGCCGTCGCTGTTGCCGGATGACTTCATTCCTGATGTAAATACCCGTCTGTCGTTCTATAAACGTATTGCCAGCGCCAAAACGGAAAGCGAGCTGGAAGAGATCAAAGTCGAACTTATCGATCGCTTCGGCCTGCTGCCGGATCCGGCGCGAACCCTACTGGATATTGCCCGTCTGCGCCAGCAAGCGCAGAAGCTGGGGATCAGGAAGCTGGAAGGAAACGAGAAAGGCGGTGTGATCGAATTTGCTGAGAAGAATCACGTGAATCCTGCCTGGCTGATTGGTTTGCTGCAAAAACAGCCGCAGCATTACCGCCTTGATGGCCCGACGCGCCTGAAGTTTATTCAGGATTTGAGCGAGCGGAAAACGCGAATCGAATGGGTGCGCCAGTTTATGCGTGAACTGGAAGAGAACGCGATCGCTTAATGGTAAATTGGGGGCGTTTCTTCGCCCCCATCCCCAACATTTACAAATTCTTTGCACTTCCCTGCACTATCCGACACTGTCACCATCCATAATTCAGACTTATCTTTTTATTACAATAACCTTATATTTATTATGGACTTTTGGTGATGATCAAAACGCGTTTTTCTCGCTGGCTAACGTTTTTTACGTTCGCCGCTGCCGTGGCGCTGACGCTACCGGCAAAAGCCAACACCTGGCCGCTGCCGCCTGCGGGCAGTCGTCTGGTGGGCGAAAACAAATTTCATGTGGTGGAAAATGACGGCGGTTCGCTGGAAGCGATCGCCAAAAAATATAACGTCGGCTTTCTCGCGCTGTTACAGGCTAACCCCGGCGTTGATCCGTATGTACCGCGCGCAGGCAGTGTGTTAACCATTCCATTGCAAACTTTACTGCCAGACGCGCCGCGTGAAGGCATTGTGATCAACATTGCGGAGTTGCGTCTCTATTACTACCCACCAGGCAAAAATTCAGTGACCGTGTACCCCATCGGCATTGGTCAGTTGGGGGGTGACACGCTGACGCCGACAATGGTGACTACCGTTTCGGACAAGCGTGCAAACCCAACCTGGACGCCGACTGCAAACATCCGCGCCCGTTATAAAGCCCAGGGGATTGAGCTTCCACCAGTCGTTCCGGCAGGACCGGATAACCCGATGGGCCATCATGCGATTCGTCTGGCGGCCTATGGCGGTGTCTATTTGCTTCACGGTACGAACGCCGATTTCGGTATTGGTATGCGGGTAAGTTCTGGCTGTATTCGTCTGCGTGATGACGATATCAAAACACTTTTCAGCCAGGTCAGCCCCGGCACCAAAGTGAACATTATCAACACGCCGATTAAAGTCTCCGCCGAGCCAAACGGCGCACGTCTGGTGGAAGTGCACCAGCCGCTGTCAGAGAAGATAGATGACGATCCGCAATTGTTGCCGATTACGCTCAACAGTGCGATGCAGGCATTTAAAAATGCTGCGCAAACTGACGCCGAAGTGATGCAGCACGTAATGGACGTGCGTTCCGGAATGCCGGCTGATGTGCGTCGTCATCAAGTGAATCAGCAAACGCTGTAAATCGCGGACAAAAAAATCCCCGCAGCACAGGGTGTTGCGGGGAAATAGCAGCAATAACAGGCATTAATGAGGGTTAATGCTTATTTATAAATTACTGCCGTTCCGTGGAGGGTATTCGGACCGGTTACTGAAGTAATACGGAAAGATTTTGCGCCCATCTCATCTGCTTTTTGTGCCAGTTGTTCTTCCAGCGATCCCAGATTTGTCCCCGCGTTAGCACTGATAGTGCCCACTTTTTGTTGACCTTCTGGTGTTGCCTGAACTTCGACAGCCGCAAAGCTGGCAAATGACATGGAGCTTAAAATCGCCGCAGCGATGAGGGTTTTTACATTTTTCATAATAGTGACCTTATGCAGATGAATAGCGTCGCAAGCAATTACTTAACGATCGATAACTAAATGATAGATGTGATCTTGATCACATACAAGATGTTTTTATAACAATCATTAATTAAATTAAAACCCTTTAAATTTCAGTTAAATAGAGGGAAATTATTTTTCTGTCTTCTGGACTGGTGAACAGAAGTGATTATTTTTATAATAACCGTTCATTCACAGCTACAAGGTACAACGGCATCATGGCAACTGACTCAACACATTGTGTAAAAAAAAGCCGTGGTCGCCCAAAAGTGTTCGACAGGGAAGCCGCGCTTGATAAGGCCATGAAGTTGTTCTGGCAGCATGGTTATGAAGCCACTTCTCTTGCCGATCTCGTCGAAGCGACCGGAGCCAAAGCGCCAACGCTATATGCGGAGTTCACCAATAAAGAGGGATTATTCCGCGCCGTACTTGATCGCTATATCGACCGTTTTGCCGCAAAGCACGAAGCACAACTGTTTTGTGAAGAGAAAAGTGTGGAGTCTGCGCTGACTGACTATTTCGCTGCCATCGCCAACTGCTTTACTAGCAAAGACACCCCTGCTGGCTGCTTTATGATCAACAACTGCACCACGCTCTCCCCGGATTCAGGAGATATCGCCAATACGTTGAAATCACGCCACGCGATGCAAGAACGCACCTTGCATCAGTTTTTATGTCAACGCCAGGCGCGCGGGGAAATCCCTGCCCACTGTGACGTAACGCATCTGGCGGAATTCCTTAACTGTATTATTCAGGGGATGTCGATCAGCGCCCGCGAAGGCGCATCGCTGGAAAAACTGATGCAGATTGCCCGAACCACTTTGCGTTTATGGCCGGAACTGGTGAAATAAAGCGCAAAAAAAGCCCCTCAGCCTGAGCGAATGAGGGGCTAAATTGCAGAGTACAGCCTTGTTATACTTTGTTATTCAGAACCAGTTGTCCGTTGTTATCTAATTGGATTTGTGTACCCGGATCGCGGTCCATACGGATTTTGCCCTGCTGATCGCCAATCTTATAGGTCACGTCATAGCCGAGCATTTTTTCTGACTTGTCATACACCGTTTTACAACGCTGTTGGGTGGTGGTGTAAGTATCACGTTCCTGGAGAGAGCCCTGAATCTGGTTACCAGCATATCCACCACCGAGCGCCCCGACGACTGTAGCAACATCCTTACCGCGACCACCGCCAAACTGATGCCCTATCACCCCACCAGCCACAGCGCCCAGAACCGAACCCGCAATGCGATTTTCATCCTGCACCGGTCGGCGATGAGTCACTGTGACATTGCGGCACTCCTGGCGCGGTGTTTTAACCGTTTCCTTGATTGGGATTGCAGAAACAACCTGAGCGTATTGCGGGCCACGTTCAAACACGTTCAGGCTGGCCACTGCCGCTACGCCCAGCGCAGCCGCGACACCAATCCCGATACCCGCCAACATTGATTTATTCACGGGAACACCTCCTTCTTTGCAGTTATGTCAATCATGCAAGCGAAGGGGTGAAACAACCATCAGACAGAAGATGAAAAGCGCAGGAATGGCAGGAAATACTTAAGGATTCGGAGGAGTCTGAGGGAATGCCTGATGCGACGCTTAACGCGTCTTATCAGGCCTGCCGCTCATACTATTTATCCTGGGCGGATAAGGCATTTACGCCGCATCCGCCAGTACAAGTTGATTAATGCAGTTTCAAACGCGGACGGATAACGCGGTTGATACTCCCCACCAGCATCATTAATCCGGTTTTAAAGTAACCATGTAGCGCAATCTGATGCATTCGGTACAGCGAGATATACACAAAGCGCGCAATACGTCCTTCAATCATCATTGAGCCGCGCGTCAGGTTACCCATCAGGCTACCGACGGTAGAGAAGTTCGACAGCGATACCAGCGAACCGTGATCTTTATACTGATAATTTTTCAGCGGTTTGCCATTCATCTGCGCCAGAATATTGTTCATTGCGCAGGTAGCCATCTGGTGTGCGGCCTGAGCGCGCGGCGGAACAAAACCCCCTTCCGGACGCGGGCATGACGCACAGTCGCCAATAGCATAAATGTCTGGATCGCGCGTGGTTTGCAGCGTCGGTTCCACCACCAGCTGGTTGATACGGTTGGTCTCCAGCCCACCAATATCCTTCAGGAAATCTGGCGCTTTGATCCCGGCAGCCCACACCATCAGATCAGCCTCAATATATTCGCCATCTTTAGTGTGCAGCCCCCCTTCATCGGCGCTGGTGACCATGGTTTGCGTCAGCACGCGAACGCCCAGTTTCGTTAACTCATTGTGGGCGGCAGCAGAGATACGTGGCGGCAGCGCAGGCAAAATACGTTCGCCCGCTTCTACCAGCGTTACGTTCAACGCTTCGTTTGTCAGGCCTTTGTAACCGTAGCTGTGCAGTTGCTTGACGGCGTTGTGCAATTCAGCGGAGAGTTCTACACCCGTCGCGCCGCCGCCAACAATCGCAATATTCACTTTGCCATTCGCGCCCAGGTTGGCGGAGTATTTCAGGAACAGATTCAGCATCTCCTGATGGAAACGACGCGCCTGATGCGGGTTATCGAGGAAAATACAGTTCTCTTTTACACCCGGCGTATTGAAATCGTTAGAGGTGCTGCCCAGCGCCATCACCAGCGTGTCATAGGCGATTTTACGTTCCGGAACCAGCAGTTCACCTTTTTCGTCGCGCAGTTCTGCAATAGTGATTGTTTTCGCTTCACGATCAATATCAATTACGGAACCCAGCTGGAACTGAAAACCATGATTACGCGCATGAGCCAGGTAGCTCAGTGCATCGACGCCTTCATCAAGCGAGCCAGTCGCCACTTCGTGCAGCAGCGGTTTCCACAGGTGGCTGTGGTTACGATCGACCAGCGTAATTTTGGCTTTTTTCTTGCGTCCCAGCTTATGCCCCAGCTGTGTCGCCATTTCCAGCCCACCAGCACCGCCGCCGACAATCACAATTTTTTTCAATGGCGTAGTCAACGTGACCCCCTTAAATTTATTAACCAATTGTTAATTAATAGTTATTAAGATAGCTCTTAATTAACAACAGGTTACAGCAATGAAAATGTTCTTCGCTATTGAGAATAACATGAATGGTGCATTGGTCATACCAAAATTGATGTTAATCAAGTTTTGTTGCTGAAAAGATAGGCGACTTTACCGGGTGAGATCAAAAAACAGAGTTTATTGTTTATTATTTAAGCGGACTCGGGAGAGTGAGGCGTATATAGAGGGCAATTGGTGGGCCTGATAAGATGCGCAGCATCGCATCAGGCATTGGTACACGGCTGTCGGATGTGGCGTGGACGCTTCATCCAACCTACAGAATCCGGGGCGCATCAGATATAGGCAAGGTTACCTGATGCGACCGAGGATAGCTTTAACCGAGGGTTTTGAACGCCTTAATGCGCTGCAAATGCGGAGAGATATTTTTGAATTTGTGCGTCTGATCTTCGTCCCAGACAATCTCGTAATAATGATGCAACTCTTCAGATGTCCGCTGACTATTAAGCGCCTCATCATTACGCGACAATATCACCAGACAACGATCGCGATTCTTCTCGCGGAAGTTAGTCACACATTTAGTCGCGATGTCGGCGTACTCTTCCGGGCGATCAATCTTCCCTTCCATGTTCTCGTAAGGGAACAAATTAGGGTTGAAGATCACCTGGCGGATATCACAGAGAAAACCAATCCGTTCCGCCCAGTATCCGCCCAGACCAACGCCGCAAATTAGCGGGCGCTCGTCGACGTTCAGTTGCAGCATTTTGTCTACTTCTTTGAGCAGATGCTGCATATCGTGTTTCGGATGCAGAGTGCTGTAGCTTATCAAGCGCACATCCGGGTCAATAAACTGCAATTGTAAAACTTTCTCGTGGTTACCCGGACTGTTAGAGTCAAAACCGTGTAAATAGATAATCATCGCTTCCTCACATAAGCCAGGGTTAGTGACCTGCTTTCTCTTCCTGCCAGCGTTCATGTAACTGATTCAGACGGGCGCTGATCTCTTTCCAGCGAGCCGAGTCCATCAGCTCCTGTCGCGAAAATGAACCTTTATGATACAAACGTGTAACACGCTCTGCCTTGATCGGTGACAGATTATCTAACACGCTGACGGCCCCTTTACGATTATTGCAGACCAGGATCATATCGCAACCCGCATCCAGTGATGCCTGCCCACGTTCGGCATAACTGCCCATAATCGCGGCACCTTCCATCGATAAATCGTCTGAGAAAATCACGCCGTCAAACCCCAGCTCCTGACGTAAAACAGTTTTCAACCAGTAGGGAGAACCGCTAGCCGGACGCGGATCAACATCGCTGTAGATTACATGCGCAGGCATAATGGCGTCGAGTTTATTTTCGCGAATTAACGTACTGAAGACCGACATATCTTTGGCGCGAATTTCCGCTTGCGGACGTGGGTCGCACGGTGTCTCTTTGTGCGAATCTGCCGTTACTGCACCGTGGCCAGGAAAATGTTTACCGGTGCTTTTCATTCCGGCTTCATGCATACCATCAATAAACTGGCTGGCGATTGCGAGGGTTTTTTCGGGATCGGCATGGTAAGAACGCTCGCCAATCGCCGCGCTAATGTGCCCTACGTCCAGCACGGGTGCAAAGCTGATATCAATATCCATGGCGATCATTTCGCTGGCCATCAACCAGCCTGCCTCTTGCGCCAGTTTGCCGCCTTCTTCCATTCCCAACAGCGCAGCGAATGATTGCGCCGCTGGCAAGCGGGTAAAACCTTCACGAAAACGCTGCACTCGCCCACCTTCCTGATCCACCGCCACCACCAGATGATTGCGCGAAGCTGTGCGGATTTGGCGCACCAGTTCGCGTAATTGCGCAGGATCATGATAGTTACGCGTAAAGAGAATCAGCCCTCCCACCAGCGGGTGCGCCAGTATTTCACGCTCTTCCGCGTCCAGTTCGTAACCTTCAACATCCAACATTACTGGACCCACACTGCTCTCCTTATTGTTTTATTGATAGCTGCCGCCAGGTGTCATCGGCAAGCCTGATAAATTGTTGATCGCCGGTTTGTTGCCAACGGTACTCAAACCACCCTGCTTTGAGCATCAGCAACCAGGGAAACCAGCGCCTGACCTGACGCCATAATTGCGCCGGATTAATCTTCGCCCGCGCGGCATAGTCATTGACCAATTGCCGATGCTGGTGAGTATTTTCCACCCACACCGCCGCCAGTTCCAGTGCGATATCGCCATCACCGGCATACTCCCAGTCAATGAGTTTTAACCCTGACTCACTATGCACTAAGTTTCCGGCATGAACATCCATATGCAATGGGCTTAAGCGTAATGGCTGTGGTTCCCGTATTTTGCGCAGACGTTTTAATAGTCGCAGCCAATCCGCTGTCCGCCGCGCCGGATCGCTTCGCTGCCAGTACCGTTCCAGTAACGGTAGCAGGGTTATTCGCCAGCCAAAACGCGGTTGTTGATGCAGATAATACAGCAAGCCTGCCAGTTCGTCGGTATCCGGCAATTGCGTTTTTACCTCGCCGGGCAAATAGTCGACCACCATCCAGCCACGGAGATAGAGATGTGGCTTCGGTGCAAGGTATGCCGGCAATCGTGATAACGCCCGATACTGGCGCAGAAACACGGACTGCGGTGCATCAGGATCGTGAGTCTGACGCACAACGAAACGCAGATCCTGATGTTCAATGAGAAAACTCCCGCCGCTAAGTCCATGATTAAACGTCGCGACGGGATGATACTGCGGGAAATAGCGCGACAATAATTCGTCGCGCGTGATGGGATTATTGTTGCTGAACGGCACCTTTACCTGACCAGATAATTTCACCCGTCTGCACCAGCATGAGTTGCATTTGCAGGGTCGGTGCGTTG
Source organism: Escherichia sp. MR (assembly GCF_005280595.1). Classification (NCBI taxonomy): domain Bacteria; kingdom Pseudomonadati; phylum Pseudomonadota; class Gammaproteobacteria; order Enterobacterales; family Enterobacteriaceae; genus Escherichia; species Escherichia sp. MR. The sequence continues at coordinate 33,059 of NZ_SZVK01000033.1, forward strand.
ACGTTACCAGAGGCACTGGAGTACAGCACATAATGAGCGCCGACGTTACGGGCAATGCCAATCGCTTTACTGCGAGTGCCTAAACTGTCCTGCGGCGACAAACCTAACTGCTGTTTGGCCATTGAAAGCTGTTGGGCAGAAACGAGTGTAAATTTACCGTTATTGGCCAGCGCATTACGTAGCGTTTCGGTCGCTTCTCCGGCATTCAGCGAACCGTTAGTACGGTTATTAACGCTATCAACCAGCAGAACGCTGCCTGCGGTCACACCATCAGCCCCAAGCATTTTACTGACCATCGGCTGCATTGCGCCGTTCCAGTCATAATGACGAATATGCGGCGCAGGCGGTGCAGTTTGATCTTCGTGCTCAATTGGCCCTGGCTGCTGCGGGATCGTCGGCACCGATGGCACGGTTGGTACTGGCTGTTGCGGCTCGGCTGGTTGCTCCGGCGCAGGTTTCACCTCTTCTACCGGTGCAGGTTCTCGAGGCCCCACACACCCGGCGAGAAACATCGCCAGCGCGGTGATTAAGGCGTAGCGACTCATTTTTGTCATCAAGATTCACCCCTTACAAATATAGATAAAGTCTGACTTTGTGCGCCCCCAGATAATTGGCGCTGCCGTACAGAGTTACCGCCGAACGTGCGGGAATGGTAACGCTGCGGGGCGTTTCCAGAGGATGCATCTCCAGCCCTCTGGCGTCATACCAGTAAAAACGATAATGAACGGTAACGGGTTCTTGCCTTTCGTTATAAAGCGTCGAGGATGCTGAAGGCTGAATATCAGACATTGAAAGAACGGGCTTTTCTGCACTGATGCCCGCAGCCAGAAGAGATGACTCCATCACCAGCGACTGTTCTTCATTCACCGGAATTTCCGGATGTGAACGACACCCCACCAGCAATAACAGCGCCAGAGACACCAGCCCAAAGCATCCTTTTCTCATCGTTACAGACCTTTATGCGCCAGCATTGGGCCAAGAGGACGGCCACCCAGCAAGTGCATATGGATGTGGTACACCTCTTGCCCGCCATGGCGGTTGGTGTTCATGATCAGACGATAGCCATCTTCGGCAATGCCTTCTTGCTCAGCAATTTTTGCCGCTACAGTGATCATGCGTCCCAGCGCCTGCTCATGCTCGGCAGAGACGTCGTTCACGGTAGGAATCAGGATATTAGGAATGATGAGAATATGTGTTGGCGCTTGCGGCGAAATATCGCGAAACGCCGTTACCAGATCATCCTGGTAGACGATATCGGAGGGGATCTCACGACGAATAATTTTGCTGAAAATAGTTTCTTCTGCCACGACATTTTCCTTTTTTAAATAGCCATGCGTTGCGCCATGCTACGCCGCGCCACACTGCGAGTATAGAGTATGGTCGAGTTAAACCCGCTCTTTCAACCTTAACCCACGATTTATTAAGCAAAAAACCGTTTTACTGCCGCATACATCGCCATTATTCCCCTTTATGCCTATGAATGAACCGAAAACACACTTTCTCTTTGGTTTACATGTTGAATATGAATGCGTATATTTCTCATTTGCATTACCATGCAAAATTATTAGCGCGCTAAATATAAACGCTCATCACCTTCCTCTGGAATGAGCCTGACTACAACATAAATCAAGAGATTTCAGATGCTTTCGACACAATTTAACAGGGATAATCAGCATCAAGCCGCAGCCACGCCGTCGCTGCTCGCAGCCTGCATTGCTCTGGCCTTATTTCCTTCCTCCACTCTGGCCGTGCCAACCGCCGAAGAAACGGTGATTGTTGAGGGAGCAACCAATGCTCCAGTTGATGACGAAAATGATTACAGCGTAACGTCTACCTCTGTAGGTACTAAAATGCAGATGACCCAACGTGATATTCCACAGTCGGTCACTATTGTCAGCCAGCAGCGAATGGAGGATCAGCAACTTCAAACGCTGGGCGAAGTGATGGAAAATACCCTCGGGATTAGCAAAAGCCAGGCTGACTCCGACCGTACCCTCTATTATTCGCGTGGATTCCAGATCGATAACTATATGGTCGATGGTATTCCCACCTATTTTGAATCACGCTGGAATCTGGGCGATGCACTCACTGATATGGCGTTGTTCGAGCGTGTAGAAGTGGTGCGTGGCGCGACCGGGCTAATGACGGGTACTGGCAATCCTTCTGCGGCGATTAATATGGTTCGTAAACATGCCACCAGCCGTGAATTTAAAGGCGATGTCTCGGCGGAATACGGAAGCTGGAACAAAGAACGTTATGTGGCGGATTTACAAAGTCCGCTCACGGAAGATGGTAAAGTCCGCGCGCGAATTATCGGCGGCTATCAGAACAACGATTTATGGCTGGATCGCTACAACAGCGAAAAAACTTTCTTCTCCGGCATTGTGGATGCTGATTTGGGCGAGCTGACCACGCTTTCTGCCGGTTATGAATATCAACGTATTGATGTTAATAGCCCAACCTGGGGTGGCCTGCCACGCTGGAATACCGATGGCAGCAGCAACAGTTACGATCGCGCCCGCAGCACCGCGCCTGACTGGGCGTATAACGACAAAGAGATCAACAAAGTCTTTCTGTCACTGAAGCAACGATTTGCCGATACCTGGCAGGCGACGCTGAATGCCACCCATTCCGAAGTCGAATTTGACAGCAAAATGATGTATGTCGACGCCTACGTAAATAAAGCAGATGGAACGCTGGTGGGACCATATGGCAGCTATGGCCCCGGATTTGATTATGTGGGCGGCACTGGCTGGAACAGTGGCAAACGTAAAGTTGACGCGCTGGATCTGTTTGCCGACGGTAGTTATGAAGTGTTTGGTCGCCAGCACAATCTGATGCTCGGCGGTAGCTACAGTAAACAAAACAACCGCTATTTCAGCTCCTGGGCCAACGTTTTCCCCAATGAAATTGGCAGTTTCTACAACTTCAACGGTAACTTCCCGCAGACCAACTGGGCACCGCAAAGCCTGGCACAGGACGATACCACACATATGAAATCGTTATATGCTGCCACTCGTGTCACCCTTGCCGATCCGCTGCATCTGATCCTCGGCGCACGTTATACCAACTGGCGGGTTGATACGCTGACTTACAGCATGGAGAAAAACCACACCACGCCTTATGCTGGTCTGGTGTTTGACATCAATGACAACTGGTCGACCTACGCCAGCTATACCTCTATTTTCCAGCCACAAAATGATCGTGACAGTGCGGGTAAATATCTGGCGCCGATCACCGGTAACAACTACGAACTGGGTCTGAAATCAGACTGGATGAATAGCCGTCTGACCACCACGTTAGCCATCTTCCGTATTGAGCAGGATAATGTCGCCCAGTCCACCGGAATGCCTATCCCCGGCAGTAACGGCGAAACCGCCTATAAAGCGGTGGATGGGACAGTAAGTAAAGGCGTGGAATTTGAACTTAACGGCGCAATTACCGACAACTGGCAACTGACGTTTGGCGCAACGCGCTATCTGGCGGAAGATAACGAAGGGAATGCCGTTAACCCGAATCTGCCGCGTACCACGGTTAAAATGTTTACCAGCTATCGGTTGCCTGTCATGCCAGAGTTGACGGTCGGCGGTGGTGTTAACTGGCAAAATCGCGTGTATACCGACACCGTGACACCGTATGGCACCTTCCGCGTCGAGCAAGGTAGCTACGCGCTGGTGGATCTGTTCACCCGCTACCAGGTGACAAAAAACTTCTCGTTGCAGGGTAACGTCAATAATCTGTTCGATAAAACCTATGACACTAACGTGGAAGGTTCTGTCGTCTACGGCGCACCACGTAATTTTAGTATTACCGGCACGTATCAGTTCTGATTAACACCTGTAAAAAAGGCAGCCATCCGGCTGCCTTAGTCTCCCCAACATTTTACTGATTAGTTGTTGCGGATGTACTCATCCATCTCGGTTTTCAGGTTATCGGATTTAGTACCGAAAATTGCCTGAACACCAGAACCAGCAACCACTACGCCCGCTGCGCCCAGTTTCTTCAGGCCAGCCTGATCCACTTTGGACACATCAGCAACGCTGACGCGCAGACGAGTAATACATGCATCGAGGTTAGTGATGTTTTCTTTACCACCAAATGCGGCAACCAGAGCCGGTGCCATTTCGCTGGTGCCGGTAGCTTTCGCATCTTCAGTTGCGTCTTCACGGCCCGGCGTTTTCAGATCCAGAGCTTTAATCAGCACACGGAAGATGGTGTAGTAAACAATCGCATAACCAATACCGACAATCGGGAACAGCCACAGTTTGCTGCTGTTACCAGACAGTACGATGAAGTCGATCAGGCCGTGTGAGAACGACGTACCGTCGCGCATTCCCAGCAAAATACAGATTGGGAATGCCAGACCAGCCAGTATCGCGTGGATGATGTACAGGATCGGCGCAACGAACATGAAGGAGAACTCGATCGGCTCGGTGATACCGGTCAGGAACGAGGTCAACGCAGCGGAGATCATGATACCGCCAACTTTAGCGCGGTTTTCTGGTTTAGCAGAGTGCCAGATAGCAATCGCAGCTGCCGGCAGACCGTACATTTTGAACAGGAAGCCGCCAGACAGTTTACCCGCAGTCGGGTCACCCGCCATATAACGCGGAATATCGCCGTGGAAAACCTGACCTGCTGCGTTGGTGTATTCACCAATCTGCATCTGGAAAGGTACGTTCCAGATATGGTGCAGACCAAACGGCACCAGACAACGTTCGATGAAGCCGTAAATACCAAACGCAACTACCGGGTTCTGGTAAGCAGCCCACTGGGAGAAGGTCTGGATTGCGGAACCAATCGGCGGCCAAATGAAGGACAGCACAACGCCAGTAAAGATGGCAGCCAAACCAGAAATGATCGGTACAAAGCGTTTACCGGCAAAGAAGCCAAGATACTCAGGCAGCTTAATACGGTAGAAACGGTTAAACATGTACGCTGCAATCGCACCGGAGATGATCCCCCCAAGTACGCCAGTATCCGCCAGATGTTTAGCGGCAATTTCTTCAGCAGGTAAATGCAGTACCAGCGGCGCGACCACAGCCATGGTTTTTACCATGATGCCATAGGCAACAACTGCGGCAAGAGCGGATACGCCATCGTTATTGGTAAAGCCAAGGGCGACACCGATCGCAAAAATAAGTGGCATGTTTGCAAAGACGGAACCGCCTGCTTCTGCCATAACATGCGATACAACGGCTGGCAGCCAGCTGAAATTCGCGGAACCGACGCCCAGCAGAATACCTGCGATAGGCAGTACGGATACCGGCAGCATCAGCGATTTACCGACCTTTTGCAGGTTAGCAAATGCATTCTTAAACATAATTGAGAGTGCTCCTGAGTATGGGTGCTTTTTACGTTCTCACGCGTGGCAAGGGGGGAGAACCTTGCCGTGTACAGGGCATCTAAGCGCCCTTTATTTATTACACAGAGTAAAATAATTCAGTGTCGATTTGTTTGACGGCTATCACGTTTCAACTTCAGGTCTTTAGCGAAGTTGCACATTTTGACAAAACATATGTCAAGATATTACAAACATGGTTAGCCACCGCCCAATTTGCGGCGGTGAACTTTACTCGTTTTAACCATTAATTACGAGCTTAAAAAAAATTCATTCAACTGATGGACTGAAGGCGGGAAGCGTCGATGTGAAACAGACGGGCGAAGTTATCGGTGGTTACCTGCGCCAGTTCTTCAACGGCAACACCTTTCAACACAGCCATGTATTCTGCAACGTCACGAACCATTGCAGGTTGATTCTCTTTTCCTCGATGTGGCACTGGCGCCAGGTAAGGCGAATCAGTTTCCACCAGGAGTCGATCCAGCGGGACATAACGCGCGGCATCGCGCAGTTGTTCCGCATTACGGAAGGTCACAATGCCGGAAAAGGAGATGTAAAATCCGAGATCCAGTAACTTGCCCGCCGTTTCTTTGTCCTCTGTAAAACAGTGTAGTACGCCACCACAATCCGTCACTTTTTCTTCGCGCAGAATAGCCAGCGTATCGGCGCGGGCGTCACGTGTATGGACGATAACCGGCTTGTTCAGTTCGCGACTAATCTGGATATGGTGAATAAAGGATTCTTGCTGACGGACTTTTGTTTCCGGCGTGTAATAATAATCCAGCCCGGTTTCACCCAGCGCAACAACGCCCTCTTCTGTTGCCAGACGGCGTAAATCTTCCACATCGTAGGGATCATTCTGATTTAGCGGATGCACGCCGCAAGAAAAAACGACGTTGTCACGTTCACCGACCAGATCCCGCATATGCAGGTAACCGGGCAATGTTGTGGCGACCGCCAGACAAAATTTCACATCGCGCGCAGCGGCTTTCGCCAGAACGTCATCCACGTCCTTGTGCAAAGATTCATAATTCAGACCATCGAGATGGCAGTGTGAGTCGACTAAAAACATAATGTCTCTCTTAAAGATGAGGAACCGGTAACACAACACCCGGTTGCAGGTAATGCTCAATACGCAGTAAAAGATCGGTGATGACAAGCTCGCGGTTTACGCCTGTGACAGAAATTAACTGCTCACGACTTTGGCAAACATCCCCCAGTATAGCCTGCAGGCGAGAGGGAGAAAGCTGGTTTGCCAGTGCGGTGACAACACCAGGAACATCAACATTGGTGACTTGTGAAGCACCATAATGGCATTTGAGCGCATCCATCAACAAAGTTGCCAACCAGTGCAGACGCGCCGGAGCTTGTTCGTGGTTCAGTGCCGACAACATCGAATACCAGTCACCCGATTGCACGCTGTGTGCCAATGCCTGACAAAGTATCTCACGTGCCTGCCAGATATCTCCCTGAAACAGCCCCAACGCCGCGCCAGGCGAACCGGCGCTCAGACGCAATGCGGTTATTATGGCCTCTTGTGACATTGTCACTTCACGCGCAAGCCAGCTCACTGCGTACTGTTCTGGCGGCGGTGCAAGGTAATGTAAGCGACAACGGCTGCGCAGTGTTGCCAGTAAGCGTTCAAGTTCTCGTGTAGCGAGGAAAAACCAGGTTTCCGCTGGCGGCTCTTCCAGCGTTTTCAGCAAGGCATTGGCAGCAGCATCGGTCAGCAAGGCGGCATCAGTGACCCAGACAACTTTCGCACCGCCTAATCGTGCGTGTTCATTCAGCTTTTCAGTGACTTCACGCACGGCATCAATGCCCAGAGCATTCTTCCCTTTTTCGGGAGCAAGAGTGTAATAATCGGGATGCGTCCCCGCCTGCATCAACTGGCATCCGCGACAATGACCACAACTTTTGTGCCCCTGCGGTTGTTGGCAAAGTAAATAACGGCTAAGAGCGTAGATTAAGGCATCATCGCCCATGCCAGGTAATGCCTGAATCAGTAGCGCATGGTGACCCCTTCCGGCCTGATAGCTGGCTACCAGTTTTTCGAAATCAGGTCGTAACCATGGATACCATCTCATTCGCCCTGCTCCTTAACCCAGTGAGTCACGGTGGTGCGAATCGCGTCCATGACGGCTTCCAGCGATTGTGTTGCATCAATAGTGTGAATGCTTTTATCTTGTGCAGCCAGTTCCAGATAGCGGGCGCGGGTGCGATTAAAGAAATCAAAAGACTCTTGCTCAATGCGATCCAGCTCGCCGCGCGCGCGCGCGCGCTTAAGGCCGACTTCTGGGGTAACATCGAGATAGAGCGTTAAATCAGGGCGAAAATCCCCAAGAACGGCATCACGCAACGTTGCCAGCATATGCTGGTCAATACCACGACCACCGCCCTGATACGCCTGAGTGGAGAGATCGTGGCGATCGCCAATCACCCAGGTGCCGTTTGCCAGTGCCGGTTTGATGACGGTTTCTACCAGCTGTACACGCGCGGCATAAAACATCAGCACTTCGGCTTTATCGGTAATGACTTCATCGCCTACCGATTTGATATCCAGCACCAGGCTTCTTAACTTTTCGGCAAGTTGCGTACCGCCAGGTTCCCGAGTGAAAACCATGTCGCGGATACCCAGTTGCTCAAGCGTCTCAACCACCACGTTGCGCGCGGTGGTTTTGCCTGCACCTTCCAGCCCCTCAATGACGATATACTTACTGCGCATTTTTTTCCTTAAGCACTTTCAGATAATCCTGCACAGACTTGTTATGACTGGCAAGATTGGTATTAAACGTGTGACCACCTTTACCATCGGCCACAAAATAGAGATACGGCGTTTTCGCCGGATGCGCAGCAGCCTTCAGCGAATCCGCCCCCGGCGTAGCAATCGCGCCTGGCGGCAAACCGGTAATGGTGTAGGTGTTATACGCTGTTGGCGTTTCCAGATCTGCACGAGAAAGTTTGCCATTATAACGCTCTCCCATCCCGTAAATCACCGTCGGGTCGGTCTGCAGGCGCATACCAATGCGTAAACGGTTGATAAAGACCGAGGCAACCTGATCTCGCTCACTGGCAACGGCGGTTTCTTTTTCGATAATTGATGCCATCGTCACCAGCTGGTTTTTATCTTTATAAGGTAGACCGTCCGCACGCCCTTCCCAGGCGCTATCAACCGCTTTCACCATTTTCTTGTGTGCTCGCTTGAGTAACGCAACATCGGTGGTATTGGCGGTATACATCCAGGTGTCTGGCCAGAACCAGCCTTCAATCCACTCCGGGTTTTCCAGCTCCAGCGCCTGTGCCACGGTGGTATATTTATCGTCGCTCAGCGTGTGCTTGACATACGGTGCCTCACGCAATTGTTTGAGGTAATCGCTCAGACGCATCCCTTCCACCAGGCGTAGTGGAAACTGTGCTTCTTTACCGCTTTCCAGCAATTTCAGCATCTCACGCACAGTCATCTGCGGTGTAAAGCGGTAAGTTCCGGCTTTGAAATGAGAAAGATCCGGCTCGATACGCAACAGCCATTGAAATACCCGTGGGCGATTGATGATCTTATCGGCATAAAGCTGTTCACCGAGCGCCAGACGTCCGGTTCCCGGTTTGAGGGTAAATATCGTCTCTTCTTTAATAAGTAATTTGCTGTCGGCGAGATGGCGAACCTTCCAGACGCCCACACCAGCGGCGATACCCAGTACCACCAGCAATAACAAGACAATCAATAACACTTTTTTCATGACTAATTCGGGTGCTCACAAAGTGGGGCTAAATATTCATATAGCGTTGTTGACGAAAAGGTGGCTTCGCCACAGGCACGCACGGGAATCACTGGCATCAACGCATTACAGACTACCATCTCATCTGCCTGCATCACCTCCTCCAGCGAGGCTTGTACTTCGACAAGCTGATAAGAGGATTGTGCCAGTAAACCGATGCAGAATTGTCGCATAATTCCGTTGACACCAGCCTGATCCAGACGCGGCGTATAAACTACGTTGCCCTTGCGCCAGAACAAATTAGCCGCACAGCATTCCGTAACCCACCCATCGCTGTCAAGAACCAGCGCCTCATCGGCGTTTGTCTGCTCAAGATGAGAGCGGATCAGTACTTGCTCAAGCCGATTAAGATGTTTAATTCCTGCGAGATAAGGATTACGCCCAAGGCGTACTGGACTTAGCGCCAGAGTAATACCTTCCCGCCGCCAGCGGGTGTAATGTTCAGGAAAGGGGGAGACAGATAAAATGCGCCCAGGCGATTCGCAGTGGGCGATGCTATATCCTCGACCACCACTGCCGCGAGTGATAATAACTTTTAAAACGCCACGCTCAGCTTGTCGTGCCAGACTTTGCATCTCATCTTCCAGTATAGACCAGTCGGAATAAGGAATGCTTAAACGGGAGCAGGCTTCACGTAAACGTGTTAAATGCGCGGTCAAGAGTACTACCTGCCCACGGTTTATCACAGCCGTTGTAAAACATCCATCACCGAACTGTATGCTCCTGTCACAAGCCGGTAACTCATTGTTACATTTTCCATTAATTAAAAACATTCACTTCCCCAATAAACAAAGAAATACAATAAATTATTTTAGCTTCTATGTTCAAATTTATCTGTTCACTGGCCTCTTTTTGATTGCCCAAAGATATTTATACGACAGCACACATTTAAATCATCAATATGATTGTACCCCCCCCCAGCAATCCTCACAAACTTCACCACCAATCATACGCAATACGAATCAATTAAGTATGCCTAAAAACATATTTAAGTAAAAATAAGGTGTTTAACGTTTCGTGCTTTAATATTATATTTTTTCCTGAGGAATTTAAAATTCACTGGAGTGATGGCAGTGCCTTAGTACTGTCAAAGTAAGCATATTTGCTGCAATCTCAAGGATAATGTAAATGAAATTCAAACTAGCCGCTCTGGTTTTAGTAACAACCGCTGGTCTTAGCTCTGTCGCCTCTGCAGATGATGGTAAAATAAATTTTATTGGAGATATCATTGAATCAGGCTGTGAAGTTAACAGTACGCTGTCATCTCCAATGACAGTGAAATTAGGCACAATTGCTAAAACAGCTTTTAACGCTACGGCTGGGACTACTGCTGCAAATACCAAATTTACACTGGTATTAAAAAATTGCCCGAATGAGCTCAAAAATGTTGCTGTTAAATACGATGGTACTCCGGATCAGATCAATCAGGATGCTTTACAAGTTACTGATTACGGTACAACCGGTGTAGCAAAAGGTGTTGCAATTCAGCTCATGAATTCTTCCGGTAGCGTGCTGCCTCTCGGTACTGAATCCGATAGCACGGCTCTCAATAGCACTGGCGACACTAACCTGGACTTCTTTGCACGTTATATCGCTACAGAAGATACCATAGCGGTTGGTAGTGCAAATGGTACTGTGAACTTTACGTTAGCGTATAACTAAGATACGCCTGATTTTAATATAATTACGTCAGGTAAAACCGAGTTACTCGGTTTTACCTTTTAAAGGTTTTTGAGATGAAATTATCGACTTATTTTCTTGCTACTGCATTGTTATTATCCAACTCTGTTGCACAGGCGGGTGTCATTGTTGGAGGAACACGAGTTATTTATAACGGCGATAAAAAAGAAACGTCTCTGCACCTGAAAAATCCGGATAAATCCTCCTACCTTATTCAATCATGGGTCGATGGAGATCCGCAAACCAACGCCAAAGCCCCTTTTATTATTACCCCCCCTCTGTTCCGCCTGGGCGCCACTGAAGAAAATGCGTTGCGCATTATTCGCGCTGGCGGCAATCTGCCGACAGATCGCGAAACGATGTACTGGATGAATATTAAAACGATACCTGCAACTGAAAAGCAGGAAAATGTCAACACCTTGCAAATTGCCATTAAAACGCGAATTAAATTGATTTATCGACCACATGAGATTTCGTCCACATTACCAGAACAAGTCGTGAAAAATTTGACCTGGCGACGTAGCGGACAGCAAATCACTGTCACCAACCCAACTGCTTACTATATGAACTTCAGTCAGGTCAAGATTGGCGGAAAAGCATTACCTGATGCCACATATGTTGCTCCTATGAGTAGTGCGACATTTCAAATTCCAGCCAACACAACAGGAAATGTAAGCTGGACAATCATCAGTGATTACGGTGCAGCAGGCGACGTACACAACGCTTCTTTGTAAGACGTCATTTAACTGCATAAGGATGTGTAATGAGTTCAAGAATCAATAAAAAGAAAATGATACGGAACAAAATTGCCTGTTTCGTTGCTCTGCAATGCGCCCTGTCTCTCGCCTCATCGGCATATGCACGCGAATATTTTAACCCCGCATTACTGGGAATCGACGGCCCTGGCTCAGGTATTTCAGATCTTATCGCTTTTGAAGAGGGTGTCGGTCAGATTCCTGGAACCTATCGTGTTGACGTTTACCTAAACAAAATGTCGCTGGGTACACACGATATTACTTTCAGTATGCAGAAAGACCTTCAGGGTCAGAACATATTGCAACCATGCATATCGGTGGAAAAATTAAAGCAATTTGGTGTTCGTACCGAGTTATTCCCGCAACTGATCAATAATGAAGGCTGCGCCAATCTCGCGGCAATTCCGATGGCCTCGGCAAAACTCATTTTTAACCGTCAGCAGCTAATGGTGGAAATACCTCAAGCGGCAGTAGAAGCGAAACCGCGTGGATACGTGGCGCCTGAAAATCTGGATGAAGGAATAAATGCGTTACTGCTGAACTACAATTTCACCGGTGCTAATACAAAATCGCGTGATAGCAATTCATCTGATTCTGACAGCTATTATCTTAATCTCCTTCCTGGATTAAATATCGGGCCATGGCGCTTACGTAATTACAGTACCTGGAGTCGTAACACTTTTGGTAGTGATACCCAGAACAACTGGGATTCTCTGTATACCTATGCCCAGCGAAATATCATTTCGCTCAAGAGCCAGCTCACGCTTGGAGAAAGCTCTTCTCCGTCAGATATGTTTGATAGCGTTCCGTTTCGCGGTGTGCAGCTAGCTTCTGATGACGATATGTTACCTGACAGTATGCGTGGTTATGCACCTGTTGTACGCGGAATCGCCAGAACCAATGCGCAGGTTATTGTTAAACAAAATGGTTATACCATTTATCAAACTTATGTTTCGCCAGGCGCATTTGAAATCACGGATATGTATCCGACCGGAAGTAGCGGCGATCTGGACGTAACGGTCAAAGAAGCGGATGGCAGTGAACAGCACCAGGTTGTTCCCTTTGCATCGCTCCCCGTGTTGCAACGTGAAGGCCGCCTGAAATATAGCGTGACCAGCGGAAAATACCGCTCTTATGACAGTCGTGTTGATAAAGAGTATTTCACGCAAGCAACTGCCATATATGGCCTGCCCGTTGGATTTACCTTATATGGCGGTGGGCAATTCTCGCAACATTATCAATCATTAATTTTCGGTATGGGTAAAAACCTGGGTGAAATGGGCGCCTTATCTATCGATACCGCCCAGGCCTGGTCCCAACAGCAGGAACAAGAGAAAACCAGCGGTCAGTCAGTACGGGTACGCTATAGTAAAAACATTCTCGCCACCGGGACTAACGTTTCTATCGCGGGCTACCGCTATTCCACATCGGGTTATTATTCACTACAAGAAACGCTCGACACCTGGCGTGAAAATAATCAAAACATGCCAGAACGGCGGCGTAATCGAGCGGAGTTCCTGCTTAACCAAAATCTTGGACAGAATGCTGGTTCAGTATCGCTTAATGCCATTAGCGAAGATTATTGGAACAGCGATCGACAAATGCGTTCTGTTGGCGTTGGCTACAGTAATAGCTGGAGCGGCATGACTTACAGCCTGAATTACAGTTATAACCGTAATACCAACGACAATAGTAATTACCGCGACAATAATACAACGCGTAATAAGTACTACAATAGCGATCAGATTTTCTCATTTAATATCAATATTCCATTAAATCGCTGGTTGAATAACAGTTGGGCGAGCTACAGTCTGAATACCAGTAAACACGGCGATACCAGTCATTCTGTAGGCCTGAATGGTTCTGCGCTTGACGATCAGAACCTCAACTGGAATATTCAGGAAAGTGAAACGGATCACGGTGTAGGTAATGGCGGTTATGCCAGCCTGGACTATCAGGGAACCTATGGTCGCGTCAATGCTGCGTACAGTTATGACCAGAACCAGCACCGGGTGAACTATGGTATTGATGGGGGTATTGTTGTTCATGCCAATGGCATCACACTAAGCCAGTCCCTGGGAGAAACCACTGCACTGGTTGAAGCGCCAGGTGCCAGCGGTGTAAATATCAGTAACCAGACCGGTGTAAACACCGACTTTCGTGGCTACACGATCGTTCCTTATATCAGCCCCTATCGTGAAAACACTATTTCACTTAACACTGAAGCATTACCTGAAAATGCAGATGTTGAGCTCTCCTCACGTACAGTAACGCCGACACGTGGCGCTATCGCGCGAGCAAACTTTAATATTCGCGTAGGTAATCGTGTATTAATGATGCTGGATAAACCATCGGGAGAAGCAATACCTTTCGGAGCCATTGTCACCCTGCTTAACAGTGAAAATGCAAACAGCTTTATCGTCGGCGATAACGGACAAGTCTATATGACAGGTATGCCAGACAGTGGTGTACTCGCTGTTAAATGGGGAAACGATGCGCACCAAAATTGCCGGGTTGAATTCAATGTCACTCAACAGCAATCGACAAATAGTGTATTAGAGAGCCATGGAAGGTGCGAATAAATTGAGCCAGAAAAGAGGAAACAATGCTATGAATAAACAAAGGGTAATCATCTTTCTTATCTCAGGCATTGCATCACTGCCGTTAACAACAACAGCATCGCAATTTCAGACTGATACTGCACAGGTAGTCACTTACCCTCATGATTTTTCAACGTGGAGCATACCAACGAGTGTAGGTGGAACAACCTGGTTTGATGACTGGAATAAATTTTATTGGATCAATATCGCGTCCGGAGGTTCTGGCAGTGCATATGCCGATCTTACAGTAAATGGGACGGTGGTCGGAACAACGGGCGACGGAGCAACCATATATCAAACTAGCAATCCAGGTATTGGCATTGCATATCAACTCAATTTTTCAACCCCAACAGATACCACACCAAATTTGGCGAAAGCAGCACCTCACACGCTGACTTTCCCGGAAGGTTTAAGCAAGAGTGGTTACATACACATCAAGTATGAATTAGTTCGTCTTACAGAGCAGATACCGCCAGGACCTCTTGTCGCTGTTCCTGACGTCACATTAAATTATCACAACCCGCCGGGAAGCACTTATTCGGATAAATCATTTCTTGCACGCTCGGGAGTTTCTTCGCAGCCTACCATGACGCCATGCACGATAAATGCCCCAAAAGAAGTGAATCTTACAACACTTTATGGCGGTAATGCAGTCAGTGGGGCACAACTGGCTACGCCAATACCTACGATAACATTAACAAATTGTCCGGGCGCAATTACGGGTATCTCTTACAAATTTAGCGCCTTATACGGCACTCACGGCTCGGTGGATGGCGTGATGAACGGTGAGACCGGAACCGGCTATGCGCAAGGCGTATATGTGCAATTTCAAAACCCCGATGGAAGCGGATTCGATCAGTTTAACAATAACTTTGCATTGAATTATATCGGCTCAGGTGATTATACAATACCCGAATATAAAGTAGCTTATTACATTGACGATGTTAATAACATAACCACCGGCCAGGTAAAATCCGCATTGCAATTTACTGTACAATATAATTAAGGAAAAATGATGAATATAATATGGAAGCGTAGGTGATGCTGCCAACTTACTGATTTAGTGTATGATGGTGTTTTTGAGGTGCTCCAGTGGCTTCTGTTTCTATCAG
>NZ_SZVK01000034.1:0-47244 GCF_005280595.1 Escherichia sp. MR
AATCGGTGGAGCTGCATGACAAAGTCATCGGGCATTATCTGAACATAAAACACTATCAATAAGTTGGAGTCATTACCAAATTCCCGCTGATGTAGAAATCATACGGGTATATACCATGCATGATGCTGACCGCCATCAGGATCATCTGGCAGTTTATCAGGCATCAATGGTTGCCTGCCGCACTATTCCACAGATTCTCGGCTATGAAACGCCAAGCACCTGGCTTTCATTTATGCCCCAGGTTTTTGAATCCGTAAAAGAAGAATATTTTACCGTAAAACTTGCAGCGTTAAAAAAACATAAAAGCCAGGAGCGACGTGATTATATGCGTCATGAACGTTTACGTGCTGTTGCACAATTTCGCGGACAACAGGTCAATAGTGATCTGGGTGAAGGCTTTGTTATTCATAAAATGATTCTTTGAGCAGACTTAATGAAAACCTGGATCTTTATATTTATGGCCGTAGCAATATTGCTATGGTTTTTGAGTACGTTAAGGCGTAAGCCCAGCCAAAAGAAAGGCTGTATTGACGCGATTATTCCTGCCTATAACGAAGGCCCCTGTCTGGCACAATCACTGGATAATCTGCTGCGCAATCCTTATTTTTGCCGGGTAATTTGTGTTAACGACGGCTCCACGGATAATACCGAAGCGGTAATGGCGGAAGTCAAACGCAAATGGGGCGACCGCTTTGTTGCTGTTACGCAAAAAAATACCGGCAAAGGCGGCGCTCTGATGAACGGCCTGAACTACGCCACCTGCGACCAGGTTTTTTTAAGCGATGCTGACACCTATGTTCCGCCCGATAAAGACGGAATGGGTTATATGCTGGCGGAAATTGAGCGCGGCGCTGATGCCGTCGGCGGCATTCCTTCCACAGCGTTAAAAGGCGCAGGTTTGCTGCCTCATATTCGCGCCACGGTAAAACTGCCGATGATCGTTATGAAGCGCACGCTACAACAGCTTTTGGGCGGCGCGCCCTTTATTATCAGCGGTGCCTGTGGGATGTTCCGTACCGATGTATTGCGTAAATTTGGTTTCTCGGATCGTACCAAAGTCGAAGATCTGGATCTCACCTGGACGTTGGTCGCCAATGGTTACCGCATTCGTCAGGCGAATCGCTGTATTGTATACCCTCAGGAATGCAACAACCCGCGTGAGGAGTGGCGTCGCTGGCGGCGCTGGATTGTGGGTTACGCGGTCTGTATGCGTCTGCATAAAAGGCTTTTATTTAGCCGTTTCGGCATCTTCAGTATTTTCCCTATGCTGTTGGTCGTGCTCTATGGCGTTGGGATTTATCTAACCACCTGGTTTAATGAATTAATCACCACCGGGCCACATGGCGTGGTACTGGCCATGTTTCCGCTTATCTGGGTCGGCGTAGTTTGTGTTATTGGTGCTTTTAGCGCCTGGTTTCATCGTTGCTGGTTGTTGGTGCCTTTAGCGCCACTTTCCGTTGTGTATGTATTATTAGCTTATGCCATCTGGATTATTTATGGACTTATTGCCTTTTTTACTGGACGCGAACCTCAGCGCGACAAACCCACCCGTTATTCCGCACTGGTGGAAGCGCCAACCGCTTATTCCCAACCTTCTGTCGCAGGCACTGAAAAGCTATCTGAAGCTTAATGTTAAAGAGAAAAATATTCAGATTGCTGACCAGGTGATTATTGATGAAAGTGCCGGTGAAGTTGTTATCGGTGCCAATACCCGTATTTGCCACGGTGTGGTTATTCAAGGGCCGGTAGTGATTGGTGCAAACTGCCTGATAGGTAATTATGCGTTTATTCGCCTCGGTACGGTAATCAACAATGGCGTAAAAATTGGTTTTGCCACTGAAATCAAAAATGCGGTTATTGAGGCGGAAGCGATGATTGGACCGCAATGTTTTATTGCCGATTCCGTTGTTGCAAGCCAGGCATATTTGGGCGCACAGGTGCGTACCAGTAACCATCGACTGGATGAACAGCCAGTATCGGTTCGCACCCCAGAGGGTATTATCGCTACCGGCTGCGATAAATTAGGTTGTTATATTGGTCAGCGTTCACGTCTTGGCGTGCAGGTAATTATTTTACCTGGCCGAATTATTTCGCCAAACACGCAACTTGGCCCGCGCGTTATTGTAGAACGCAATTTACCTACCGGAAATTATTCACTCCGGCAAGAACTTATCCGTACAGGAGATTAAAATGATAAAACGAACGTTATTAGCAGCGGCAATCTTTAGCGCATTGCCCGCTTATGCCGGGTTAACTTCTATTACCGCAGGCTACGATTTTACCGATTATTCTGGCGATCATGGCAACCGTAATTTAGCGTATGCTGAACTGGTGGCGAAAGTTGAAAACGCAACGCTGCTTTTTAATCTTTCCCAGGGGCGTCGTGATTATGAGACTGAACGTTTCAATGCCACACGCGGTCAGGGCGCTGTCTGGTACAAATGGAATAACTGGCTGACAACCCGCACGGGTATTGCCTTTGCCGATAATACACCGGTCTTTGCCCGCCAGGATTTTCGTCAGGATATTAACCTGGCTTTGCTGCCAAAAACGCTGTTCACGACTGGTTATCGCTACACTAAATATTACGATGATGTTGAAGTCGATGCCTGGCAAGGCGGCGTATCGCTCTACACTGGCCCGGTGATCACCAGCTATCGCTATACCCATTATGACTCCAGCGATGCTGGCGGCAGTTACAGCAATATGATTTCCTTGCGTCTGAATGACCCTCGCGGCGGCGGTTATACTCAACTTTGGCTTAGTCGTGGGACGGGAGCTTACACCTACGACTGGTCTCCGGAGACGCGTCACGGGAGCATGAAGAGCGCCAGTTTACAACGTATTCAGCCTTTGACAGAGCAACTGAATCTGGGGCTGACTGCCGGTAAAGTGTGGTATGACACGCCGACCGATGATTATAACGGCCTGCAATTCGCTGCCAATCTGACCTGGAAATTCTGATTCCTTCCGCCGCCTGCTATCCGGGCGGCAATCCCACGAGATTAGCGCCCAAACACTCTTCTTTCCTCTTCGTTTCCTCCAGATATCACCCACATTCATCGGATAAATTTTATTCTCCAGTGTTATATACTATAGGGGGGTATGCATTGACATATAGCATACCCCCCTATAGTATATTACGTACAGATGATGAGGTGCGAAATGCCCAGTACTCCGGAAGAGAAGAAAAAGGTGCTTACTCGAGTTCGTCGTATTCGGGGGCAGATTGATGCTCTGGAACGGTCACTGGAGGGTGATGCCGAATGCCGTGCCATACTCCAGCAGATCGCTGCCGTTCGGGGCGCGGCTAACGGGCTGATGGCAGAAGTGCTTGAAAGCCATATCCGGGAAACGTTTGACCGAAATGACTGCTATAGCCGCGAAGTCAGCCAATCCGTTGATGACACGATTGAACTGGTTCGTGCCTATCTTAAATAGCAGAAACCACTACCCTATTGAGGAAAAGCGAAATATGAAATCACGTGCTGCCGTTGCATTTGCTCCCGGTAAACCACTGGAAATCGTTGAAATTGACGTAGCGCCACCGAAGAAAGGTGAAGTGCTGATTAAAGTCACTCATACCGGCGTCTGCCATACTGATGCATTTACCCTCTCCGGCGATGACCCGGAAGGTGTATTCCCGGTCGTTCTCGGTCACGAAGGGGCTGGCGTTGTGGTTGAAGTCGGTGAAGGCGTGACCAGCGTTAAACCTGGCGACCATGTGATCCCGCTTTACACCGCAGAGTGCGGCGAGTGCGAATTCTGTCGTTCCGGTAAAACCAACCTCTGTGTCGCGGTTCGCGAAACCCAGGGCAAAGGTCTGATGCCAGACGGCACAACACGTTTTTCTTACAACGGGCAACCGCTTTATCACTACATGGGCTGTTCCACCTTCAGTGAATATACCGTGGTCGCGGAAGTGTCTCTGGCAAAAATTAACCCAGAAGCAAACCATGAACACGTCTGCCTGCTGGGCTGTGGCGTCACCACCGGCATTGGCGCAGTACACAACACCGCTAAAGTTCAACCTGGTGATTCCGTTGCCGTATTCGGTCTTGGTGCGATTGGTCTGGCGGTTGTTCAGGGCGCTCGTCAGGCGAAAGCGGGACGGATTATCGCTATCGACACTAACCCGAAGAAATTCGATCTGGCGCGTCGCTTCGGTGCCACCGACTGCATTAATCCGAATGACTACGACAAACCGATTAAAGATGTCCTGCTGGATATCAACAAATGGGGTATCGACCATACCTTTGAGTGCATCGGCAACGTCAATGTGATGCGCGCGGCGCTGGAAAGTGCTCACCGTGGCTGGGGTCAGTCGGTGATCATCGGTGTGGCTGGCGCCGGTCAGGAAATCTCAACCCGTCCATTCCAGTTGGTCACCGGTCGCGTATGGAAAGGTTCCGCGTTTGGCGGCGTGAAAGGTCGTTCCCAGTTGCCGGGTATGGTTGAAGATGCGATGAAAGGTAATATCGACCTGGAGCCGTTTGTAACGCATACCATGAGTCTGGATGAAATTAATGACGCCTTTGAATTAATGCATGAAGGCAAATCAATTCGAACCGTGATCCGTTATTAATATCCCGCACGTAACGAACCGTCGCCATCCTGTTCGCGGATGGTGACGGACATATAATTACCACATCAAATCATCAGGCACCTTAAAGTCGGCATACGGATCGTCTTCATCCTGCTCTTCGGCGCTGAGTGCACTGTGCAACACAATACTGCTGGCATCACGCTGGGCGATTTTATCGGCAACGCTTGCCGGAATAATGGCATATTCACCTTCACTATTGCCGTCAGTAACCAAACGGGCAATTGCCAGGCGGCCATTAATCAACTGCGTTTGCGTGAGCTTATCAACAAAAATTTTCTTAATCAGATTGCCGTCGGTGAAGTTAAAACCGATATCGCCATTGGCAATGGTGATACGGTTCATTTCAATAAGCTGCTTCACCTGGGCTTTATATTCTTTCGCTAATGCCGCTTGTTTTTGTTGTTCACTAAGCTGTTTATCACGCTCAAGCTGTGCCTTTTTATTTTCTTCTACCGCCGCCCGTGCTTCACGCGCCTGAACACGCGATTTTTTCGCCGTTCTCTCGACCTTCGCCGCTTTTTTGCTGGTGACTAATCCTGCTTTGAGCAACTGCTCTTGTAAGGTAAGTTTTGCCATCTTTATTTCCAAACCCGCTGAATAATTTTTGCGAGTATACCTGTAAATACAGTGAGTGTATCGAAGTGGGCTTTCTCTCTCCTGTGACCTGGCGTCAGCATTTTAAATTTCACTTTGGTGTCAGCCCTGCCGGGTGGCGCAAAACCTTCCGTGGTATGGCATGATAACGCCCGGAAGAGAGTCAATTCAGGATGGTGAATGTGAAACCAGTAACGCTATACGATGTCGCCGAGTATGCCGGAGTCTCTTATCAGACCGTTTCCCGCGTGGTAAATCAGGCCAGCCACGTTTCTGCGAAAACGCGGGAAAAAGTGGAAGCGGCAATGGCGGAGCTGAATTACATTCCCAACCGCGTGGCACAGCAACTGGCGGGCAAACAGTCGTTGCTGATTGGCGTTGCCACTTCCAACCTGGCGCTTCATGCGCCTTCACAAATTGTTGCGGCAATTAAATCCCGCGCCGATCAACTCGGTGCCAGCGTAGTGGTATCAATGGTGGAACGCAGTGGCGTCGAAGCCTGTAAAGCGGCGGTTCATAATCTTCTCGCACAACGCGTCAGCGGACTGATTATCAACTATCCCCTGGATGAACAAGATGCCATCGCCGTAGAGGCAGCCTGCGGCCACGTGCCGGTTTTGTTTCTTGATGTCTCCGACAAATCCCCCATTAACAGCATTATTTTTTCCCATGATGACGGCGCACGGCTCGGCGTGGAACATCTGGTCGCGTTGGGTCACCAGCAAATTGCGCTGTTGGCGGGTCCATTAAGTTCTGTCTCGGCGCGTCTGCGTCTGGCGGGCTGGCACAAATATCTCGATTGCAATCAACTACAGCCAATAGCGGAGCTTGAGGGTGACTGGAGCGCCATGTCTGGTTTTCAACAAACCATACAGATGCTGAATGAGGGCATTACCCCCACCGCAATGCTGGTTGCTAACGATCAGATGGCGCTGGGTGCAATGCGCGCCATTACCGAGTCAGGGCTGCGCGTTGGTGCGGATATCTCAGTGGTGGGGTATGACGATACCGAAGACAGCTCGTGTTATATCCCACCGTTAACCACCATTAAACAGGATTTTCGCCTGCTGGGGCAGACCAGCGTGGATCGCTTGCTGCAACTCTCTCAGGGCCAGGCGGTGAAGGGAAATCAGCTATTGCCCGTATCACTGGTGACACGTAAAACCACCCTGCCACCCAATACGCAAACCGCCTCTCCCCGCGCGTTGGCGGATTCATTAATGCAGCTGGCACGGCAAATTTCCCGGCTGGAAACCGGGCAGTGAGCGCAACACAATTAATGTGAGTCAGCTCACTCATTAAGCACCCCAGGCTTTACACTCTATGCTTCTGGCTCGTATGTTGTGTGAAATTGTGAGCGGATAACAATTTCACACAGGATACAGCAATGACCATGATTACGGATTCACTGGCCGTCGTATTACAACGTCGTGACTGGGAAAACCCTGGCGTTACCCAACTCAACCGCCTTGCGGCGCATCCCCCTTTCGCCAGCTGGCGAAATAGTGAAGAAGCCCGCGAGAATTGCCCTTCCCGCCAGTTGCGCAGTCTGAATGGCAAATGGCAATTTGCCTGGTTTCCCGCCCCAGACGCGGTGCCAGAAAGCTGGCTGGAGTGCGATCTTCCTGACGCCGATACACTCCCCGTCCCCTCAAACTGGCAGATGCACGGTTACGACGCGCCCATCTACACTAACGTAACCTATCCCATTGCGGTCAATCCGCCGTTTGTTCCCGCAGAGAATCCGACGGGCTGTTACTCGCTCACATTTAATATTGATGAAAGCTGGCTACAGGAAGGCCAGACGCGGATTATCTTTGATGGCGTTAACTCAGCATTCCATTTGTGGTGCAACGGACGCTGGGTCGGTTACGGGCAGGACAGCCGTTTGCCGTCTGAATTTGACCTGAGCAACTTTTTACGCGCCGGAGAAAACCGCCTCGCGGTGATGGTGCTGCGCTGGAGTGACGGCAGTTATCTGGAAGATCAGGATATGTGGCGGATGAGCGGCATTTTCCGCGACGTCTCGCTGCTGCACAAACCGACCACGCAAATCAGCAATTTCCATGTTGCTACCCATTTTAATGACGATTTCAGCCGTGCCGTTCTCGACGCTGAAGTCCGCATGTGTGGCGAACTGCGCGACGATCTGCGGGTAACGGTATCCTTATGGCAGGGGGAAACGCAGGTCGCCAGCAGCACCGCGCCTTTCGGCGGCGAAATTATCGATGAGCGCGGCGGTTATGCCGATCGCGTCACGCTAAATATGAACGTCGAAAGCCCGGCGTTGTGGAGCGCAGAAACCCCGAACCTTTACCGTGCGGTAGTTGAACTGCACACCGTCGACGGCGCGCTGATTGAAGCGGAAGCCTGCGATGTCGGTTTCCGCGAGGTGCGGATTGAAAATGGCCTGCTGCTGCTGAACGGCAAGCCGTTGCTGATTCGCGGCGTTAACCGTCACGAGCATCATCCTCTGCATGGTCAGGTCATGGATGAGCAGACGATGGTGCAGGATATCCTGCTGATGAAGCAGAACAACTTTAACGCCGTGCGCTGTTCGCATTATCCGAACCATCCACTGTGGTACACGCTGTGCGACCGCTACGGCCTGTATGTGGTGGATGAAGCTAATATTGAAACTCACGGTATGGTGCCGATGAACCGCCTGACAGATGATCCGCAGTGGCTGCCCGCGATGAGCGAGCGCGTAACGCGGATGGTGCAGCGCGATCGTAATCACACGAGCGTAATTATCTGGTCGCTGGGTAATGAATCAGGCCACGGCGCTAATCACGACGCGCTGTATCGCTGGATCAAATCCGTCGATCCTTCCCGCCCGGTACAGTATGAAGGCGGCGGTGCAGACACCTCCGCAACCGATATTATTTGCCCGATGTACGCGCGCGTGGATGAAGATCAACCCTTCCCGGCAGTACCGAAATGGTCAATCAAAAAATGGCTTTCGCTGCCAGGTGAGTTACGCCCGCTGATCCTCTGCGAATACGCCCACGCGATGGGTAACAGTCTTGGCGGCTTCGCTAAATACTGGCAGGCGTTTCGTCAGTACCCACGTTTACAGGGCGGCTTCGTCTGGGACTGGGTGGATCAGTCACTGATTAAATATGATGAAAACGGCAACCCGTGGTCGGCTTACGGCGGTGATTTTGGCGATACACCGAACGATCGCCAGTTCTGTATGAACGGTCTGGTCTTTGCCGATCGCACGCCGCATCCGGCGCTGACAGAAGCAAAACACCAACAGCAGTTTTTCCAGTTCCGTTTATCCGGGCGAATCATCGAAGTGACCAGCGAATACCTGTTCCGTCATAGCGATAACGAAATTCTGCACTGGTCGGTGGCACTGGATAGCAAGCCGCTGGCAAGTGGCGAAGTGCCTCTGACTGTCGCTCCACAAGGTAAACAGTTGATTGAGCTGCCTGAACTGCCACAGCCGGAGAGCGCCGGACAACTCTGGCTCACAGTGCGCGTAGTGCAACCGAACGCGACCGCATGGTCAGAAGCCGGACACATCAGCGCCTGGCAACAGTGGCGTCTGGCGGAAAACCTTAGTGTGACGCCCCTCTCCGCGCCCCACTCCGCCCCGCAATTGACCACCAGCGAAACGGATTTTTGCATCGGGCTGGGTAATAAACGTTGGCAATTTAACCGGCAGTCAGGTCTTCTTTCACAGATGTGGATTGGCGATGAAAAACAACTGCTGACGCCGCTGCGCGATCAGTTCACCCGTGCGCCGCTGGATAACGACATTGGCGTGAGTGAAGCGACCCGCATTGACCCGAACGCCTGGGTAGAACGCTGGAAAGCAGCAGGACATTACCAGGCCGAAGCGGCGTTGTTGCAGTGCACGGCAGATACGCTTGCCGACGCGGTGCTGATTACGACTGTCCACGCCTGGCAGCATCAGGGGAAAACCTTATTTATCAGCCGCAAAACCTACCGTATTGATGGTCGTGGTCAAATGACGATTACCGTCGATGTTGAAGTGGCAAGCGATACACCGCATCCGGCGCGGATTGGCCTGACCTGCCAACTGGCACAGGTCGCAGAACGGGTTAACTGGCTGGGGCTGGGGCCGCAAGAAAACTATCCCGACCGCCTTACTGCGGCCTGTTTTGACCGCTGGGATCTGCCATTGTCAGACATGTATACCCCATACGTCTTCCCAGGCGAAAACGGTCTGCGCTGCGGGACGCGCGAATTGAATTATGGCTCACACCAGTGGCGCGGCGACTTCCAGTTCAATATCAGCCGCTATAGCCAACAACAACTGATGGAAACCAGCCATCGCCATCTGCTGCACGCAGAAGAAGGCAGTTGGCTGAATATCGACGGTTTCCATATGGGGATTGGTGGCGACGACTCCTGGAGCCCGTCAGTGTCGGCAGAATACCAACTGAGTGCTGGTCGCTACCATTACCAGTTGGTCTGGCGTCAAAAATAATAATAACCGGGCAGGCCATGTCTGCCCGTATTTCGCGTAAGGAAATCCATTATGTTCTATCTAAAAAACACAAACTTTTGGATGTTCGGCTTATTCTTTTTCTTTTACTTTTTTATCATGGGAGCCTACTTCCCGTTTTTCCCGATTTGGCTACATGACATCAACCATATCAGCAAAAGTGATACGGGTATTATTTTTGCCGCTATTTCTTTGTTCTCTCTGTTATTCCAACCGCTGTTTGGCTTGCTTTCTGACAAACTTGGGCTGCGCAAATATCTGCTATGGATTATTACCGGCATGTTAGTGATGTTTGCGCCATTCTTTATTTTTATCTTTGGCCCGCTGTTACAATACAATATTTTATTGGGTTCGGTTGTTGGCGGTATTTATCTTGGTTTTTGTTTTAACGCCGGTGCGCCAGCAGTAGAAGCATTTATCGAGAAGGTCAGCCGTCGCAGTAATTTCGAATTTGGTCGCGCGCGAATGTTTGGCTGCGTTGGCTGGGCGCTGTGTGCCTCGATTGTCGGCATCATGTTCACCATCAACAACCAGTTTGTTTTCTGGCTGGGTTCTGGCTGTGCACTCATCCTCGCTGTATTGCTCTTTTTCGCCAAAACAGATGCCCCTTCTTCCGCCACGGTTGCCAATGCCGTAGGTGCCAACCATTCGGCATTTAGCCTTAAACTGGCGCTGGAACTGTTCAGACAGCCAAAACTGTGGTTTTTGTCACTGTATGTTATTGGCGTTTCCTGCACCTACGATGTTTTTGACCAACAGTTTGCTAATTTCTTTACTTCGTTCTTTGCCACCGGTGAGCAAGGTACGCGGGTATTTGGCTATGTCACAACAATGGGCGAATTACTTAACGCCTCGATTATGTTCTTTGCGCCGCTGATCATTAATCGCATCGGCGGGAAAAACGCCCTGCTACTGGCTGGCACCATTATGTCAGTACGTATTATTGGCTCATCGTTCGCCACCTCGGCGCTGGAAGTGGTTATTCTAAAAACGCTGCATATGTTTGAAGTCCCGTTCCTGCTGGTGGGCTGCTTTAAATATATTACCAGCCAGTTTGAAGTGCGTTTTTCAGCGACGATTTATCTGGTCTGTTTCTGCTTCTTTAAGCAACTGGCGATGATTTTTATGTCTGTACTGGCGGGCAATATGTATGAAAGCATCGGTTTCCAGGGCGCGTATCTAGTGCTGGGTCTGGTGGCGCTGGGCTTCACCTTAATTTCCGTGTTCACGCTCAGCGGCCCCGGCCCGCTTTCTCTGCTGCGTCGCCAGGTGAATGAAGTCGCTTAAGCAATCAATGTCGGATGCGGCGCGAGCGCCTTATCCGACCAACATATCAGGACGGAATGATCGCAATGAACATGTCGATGACAGAAAGAATAAAAGCAGGAAAGCTATTTACCGATATGTGCGAAGGCTTACCTGAAAAAAGACTTCGTGGGAAAACGTTAATGTATGAGTTTAATCACTCGCATCCAGCGGAAGTTGAAAAAAGGGAAAGCCTGCTTAAAGAAATGTTTGCCACGGTAGGAGAAAATGCCTGGATAGAACCGCCTGTCTATTTCTCTTACGGTTCCAACATCCATATAGGCCGCAATTTTTATGCAAATTTCAATTTAACCATCGTCGATGATTACACGGTAACGATCGGTGATAACGTACTGATTGCCCCCAACGTTACTCTTTCCGTTACGGGGCACCCGGTACACCATGAATTAAGAAAAAACGGAGAGATGTACTCTTTTCCGATAACGATAGGCAATAATGTCTGGATCGGGAGTCATGTGGTCATTAATCCAGGCATCACCATCGGGGATAATTCGGTTATTGGCGCGGGTAGCGTCGTCACAAAAGACATTCCACCAAACGTCGTAGCTGCGGGCGTTCCCTGTCGGGTTATTCGCGAAATAAACGACCGGGATAAGCAGTATTATTTCAAAGATTACAAAGTTGAATCGTCAGTTTAAATTATAAAAATTGCCTGATGCGCTTCGCTTATCAGGCCTACAAATTCAGTGATCTACGTTGGCCGTATCCGGCATGAACAAAGCGCAGGAACAAGCGTCGCATCATGCCTCTTTGACCCACAGCTGCGGAAAACGTGCCGGTGCAAAGCGCAGGGTTATGATCATCAACCCAACAACGCACAGCGCATGAAACACCCAGTCCATCAGGTAATTGCCACTGATGCTACGCAGCACACCAGAAAACCAGGGAGCAAGCCCGGCGATAATAAAACCGATCCCCTGCATAAACGCCACCAGCTTGCCAGCAATACCCGGTTGCGCAGAATGATCGAGCGCCAGCAGCAAACAGAGCGGAAATGCGCCGCCCAGACCTAAACCACACACCATCGCCCATAATACCGGCAATTGCAGCGGCAGCCAGATAAAGCCGCAGAAACCCACCAGTTGTAACGCCAGTGCCAACAGCAAAAGTTTGCGCCGATCCTGATGGCGAGCCATAGCAGGCATCAGTAACGCTCCCGCCGCTTGCCCAAGCGTCATCAACGCCAGCAAAGAACCGCTGTACTGCGCGCTGGCGCCAATCTCAATATAGAAGGCGGGTAACCAGGCAATCAGGCTGGCGTAACCGCCGTTAATCAGACCGAAGTAAAGTCCCAGCGTCCACGCGCGGGGAGTGAATACTACGCGAACCGGAGTGGTTGTTGTCTTGTGGGAAGAGGCGACCTCGCGGGAGCTTTGCCACCACCAGGCAAAGAGCGCAACAACGGCAGGCAGCGCCCACCAGGCGAGTGTTTGATACCAAATCTCGCTGTGTTGAACTAACCAGGGCGTCAGGGCGGCACCAAGTCCACCGCCGCCCATCAGAGCCGCAGACCACAGCCCCATCACCAGTGGCGTGCGCTGCTGAAACCGCCGTTTAATCACCGGAGGCATCACCGCCTGAATGATGCCGATCCCCACCCCACCGAGCAGTGCGCTGCTAAGCAGCAGCACACTTTGAGGGTAAAGCTCACGCATCAATGCACCGACGGCAATCAGCACCAGGCTAATGGCGACGCTGCGACGTTCGCTGACATGCTGATGAAGCCAGCTTCCGGCCAGCGCCAGCCCGCCCATGGTGACCACCGGCAGAGCCGTCAACAGGGCAGCCACGCTAAAGCTCATTCCGCTCGCCTGGCGCAATTGCGGTAGCAGTGGCCCGACGGAAGTGAGCAGTGGTCGCATATTAAGACCAATCAGCACCAGAACCAGCAGCATCGTGAACGTCTTTTGATGGTCGCGCATGGTTGTCAGAACGGTTTGGTCGGCAGATATTTGCCATCTAAAGTGATGACCGCGCGTTCGCCACCTTCCGGATCCGCCACCTTCTTGACGTCGAGTTTGAAGTTAATCGCGCTGATGATGCCATCGCCAAACTTCTCATGAACCAACGCTTTCAGGGTTGTGCCGTACACCTGCAACATTTCATAGAAACGATACATCGTTGGGTCGGTTGGAATACGGTCATCAATGCAGCCACGCAGTGGAATCATCTGCAACAGTAGAATGGCGTCTTCGTCGAGATCCAGCTTCGCCCCGACCAGGCGGGCGGCGTCGGCAGGAAGCGCCTGCTGCCCCAGCAAAGCAGCGGTCACGAAGGCTTCTGCCAGACCGGTGCCGTCGGCAAGCTCGGCAAATGAGAGATCTTTTTTCGCTTTGCTGAGCAGAATGGCATCGGCAAGATCAAGACGAATATTGCGGTTAATTTGCGACTGAATCATGGTAAATCTCCTGATGGTTTAAAAATAAGGTTACGCTGCGGTTGGCTGGCGTAGCGGTATGGCACAAACGCCGGGATTGGTTGCCAGTGGTACGAACTGGCGGGTTGCGCCGTCAAAGGCTGCGATACTGCCGCTTTCAATGTCGTAGACCCAGCCGTGCAGCGCGATCCGTCCCTCTTCGAGCGCCAGGCGCACCGATGGATGCGTTTGCAAATTAGCCAACTGAGCAATGACGTTTTCACGCACCATCGCCGCAGCTTTGGACGGTAAATCGCGATGCGGGCGCACCTCATTAACGACGCGGGCAGAATCGGCATAACGCAGCCAGTGGGAGACGGCAGGCATATGGTTCATGCACTGACAGCTGGCAATGGCGGTCATGGCGCCACAGTTGGAATGACCACAAATCACAATGTCAGATACCCGAAGCGCAGCGACGGCATACTCCACCGAAGCAGAAACGCCACCGGGTTCCGGCCCGTAGGAAGGGACAATATTGCCCGCGTTGCGAATAACGAACAGATCGCCAGGTTCACGTTGCGTCACAAGCTCAGGAACCAGACGGCTGTCGGAGCAGGAAATAAAAAGTGTGCGCGGGCTTTGTTGTGTCGCCAGCTGTTTAAACAAGGCTTCCCGCTCAGGAAATGCTTCGCGCTGGAATTTAAGAAATCCGTCAATAATCTCTTTCACCGTTAATCCTCTGTCTGTCTCTGGAATGAGAGGCAGACTACTCGCCGATTGTCATAAGGTAAAAGTCTCATTTATGATGAGTTCTATTGGATTTACTTATAGGTTGGCGAATGCTCTCTCGACATATCAATTATTTTCTTGCCGTGGCTGAACATGGCAGCTTCACCCGTGCCGCCAGTGCGTTACACGTCTCCCAGCCTGCGCTTTCCCAGCAGATTCGCCAGTTAGAGGAGAGTTTAGGCGTGCCGCTGTTTGACCGTAGCGGGCGAACGATTCGTCTCACCGATGCGGGGGAAGTCTGGCGACAGTACGCCAGCCGGGCATTACAGGAACTGGGAGCGGGTAAACGGGCGATTCATGACGTTGCCGATCTGACGCGAGGATCGCTGCGTATCGCCGTCACTCCCACCTTTACAAGCTACTTTATCGGCCCTTTAATGGCGGATTTCTATGCGCGCTACCCCGGCATCACGCTCCAGCTACAGGAAATGTCGCAGGAGAAAATCGAAGATATGCTTTGCCGCGACGAGTTGGACGTTGGGATTGCCTTCGCGCCTGTGCATTCGCCGGAGCTTGAGGCAATTCCTCTACTGACAGAAAGTTTAGCGTTAGTCGTGGCGCAACATCATCCGCTGGCTGCCTGTGAACAGGTGGCGTTGAGTCGCTTGCATGATGAAAAACTAGTGCTGCTCAGCGCGGAATTTGCCACCAGAGAGCAAATTGACCACTACTGCGAGAAAGCGGGGCTGCATCCACAGGTGGTCATTGAGGCGAACTCAATTAGCGCGGTTCTGGAGCTGATTCGCCGCACTTCCCTTTCCACATTGTTACCAGCAGCGATTGCCACACAACATGACGGGCTTAAAGCTATTTCTCTTGCCCCGCCACTACTGGAGAGAACGGCGGTTTTGTTGCGGCGGAAAAATAGCTGGCAGACAGCCGCCGCGAAGGCATTTTTGCACATGGCGTTGGATGAATACGCGGTGTTGGCGGGAATGAATCACGGTAGCCACTGACACAGGTCAGTGGCTGGAATTGCCTGATGCGCTACGCTTATCAGGCCTACGAGTTTAGTGCTCTACGTAGGCCGGATAAGGCGTTCACGCCGCATCCGGCATAAACTACGCTCGCTGTAACCCAGGCAATCACCGTTTGTAATCGATGGCTTCTGGCTGCTCCAGATACACGGTGGTTTGTGCCGGTTGTGTACTGGCAATCACCTTACCGCCACGAACCGAATAACGCACCGGAACCTGACGGCGCAGCGCATCAAACCCATTTTCAGCCGGCAGGATAATCAGGTTGGCGCTGTTTCCGGCGGCAATGCCGTAATCCTGCAAATTCAACGTTCTGGCGCTGTGGTGGGTGATTAAATTCAGGCCGTCGTTAATCTGCCCGTAGCCCATCAGCTGGCAAACATGCAGCCCCATATGCAGCACTTGCAGCATATTCGCCGTTCCCAGCGGATACCACGGATCGAAGACATCATCGTGACCAAAGCAGACGTTAATGCCGGACTCCAGCATCTCTTTAACGCGCGTGATGCCGCGACGTTTTGGATACGTATCGAAACGCCCTTGCAGATGAATATTGACCAACGGGTTGGCGACAAAGTTAATACCGGACATTTTCAGCAAGCGGAACAGGCGCGAGGTATACGCCCCGTTATAGGAGTGCATTGCCGTGGTGTGGCTGGCGGTGACTCGCGCGCCCATTCCTTCACGGTGCGCCAGGGCGGCAACGGTTTCGACAAAACGCGACTGCTCATCATCAATCTCGTCACAGTGAACGTCGATGAGACGGTCGTATTTTTGCGCCAGGGCGAAGGTTTTATGCAGCGACTCCACGCCGTATTCACGGGTAAATTCAAAATGCGGAATCGCCCCCACTACGTCAGCCCCTAAGCGTAACGCCTCTTCCAGCAACGTTTCACCGTTGGGATACGACAAAATCCCTTCCTGCGGGAAGGCGACAATTTGCAGATCAATCCACGGCGCGACTTCCTGCTTCACTTCCAGCATTGCTTTCAATGCGGTCAGCGTTGCATCCGAAACATCGACATGGGTACGCACATGCTGAATGCCGTTGGCAATCTGCCATTTCAGCGTTTGCCATGCGCGTTGTTTCACATCGTCATGGGTTAATAACGCTTTGCGCTCGGCCCAGCGTTCAATGCCTTCAAACAGCGTGCCGGACTGATTCCAGTTCGGTTGCCCGGCGGTTTGCGTGGTGTCCAGATGAATATGCGGCTCCACAAACGGCGGTAAAACTAAACCTTGTTCGGCATCCAGGCTATTTTCTGTTACGGGCATCACGCCGGATTGTGCATCAATGGCGCTGATTTTTCCGTCGTGCAGATGAATCTGCCACAGCCCCTCTTTGCCGGGTAAGCGGGCGTTAATAATGGTCTGTAAAGCGTTATTCGACACTGTTAGCCTCCACATGCGTCATTGTAGCTGTCGTTTTGCGATTCAAAATCGGGTTAAGGATCAGATAGCTCAGCGCGCCACCTAATACCGCGTTGACCGGAACAATTCCCGGTAACCAGTGGCCTGCGGCAATCCCCAGCGCGACCGCCAGAATCGCCACCCAATTGACACTCATCATACGCGTGGTCGCAAAGTGCTCATAGCGGCGACGGTTCATCAGATAGTCGGCGATGATCACGCCACCTACCGGAGGAATAGCTGCCGAAAGGAAGGTCAACCAGCCGACAAAATTGTTATACAGCCATAGTGCGCAGACCGTACCGATAATACCGTTAATCACCGAAAGGGTTTTGCTCGACATACCGGTAATGTTGGCGAAACCTAAACCCGACGCATAAAGTGCGTTATCGTTGGTGGTCCAGATATTCAGCCCCAGCACCACAATCGCAGGCAGCAGCAAACCCTGAGCAATCATCACATCAGAGATATCCGCCATCCCCAGTGCCGCAGCGCCCGCCGCACCGAAAATAAACATCAACGAGTTGCCGAGGAAAAAGGCCACCATCGCCACCAGCACCGCCAGTTTGGCATTGCGACCAAACCGGACAAAGTCAGCGGTGAGCGTGCCCGCACTGATAAATGAACCGACAACCAGCGCCAGCGCGACATTGAAATCTAACGGTTGTGCGGGAACGACCGCTTTCAATGCATCCAGACCGCCCATGCCGTTAACGGCCAGCCACACGGAATAACCGCCCAGGCAGGCAATCGCCGGAACCGCAATTACAGACAGAACCGTCAGCGCCGAAATGCCAAAGAAGACGGTAACGGTCATCAGTAAACCGGAGACGGCAATCAGCAAATTGATATCCAGCCCGGTTGCCTTGCCCACCGGAATAGCAAACATCGCCACGCCGACGCCAAACCAGCCAACCTGAGTGCCCCCCAGCAGCAGTGAAGGCAGCCATGAGCCTTTGACACCAAACGAGAAGCGAGCAAGAAGATGGGTGGTCAGGCCGGTTTTTGCGCCAATGTAACCAAGAAATGAAGTGTAAATACCGAGGAGAAGATTACCGATGAGAACTGCGAGGAAGAAATCATGATAGCTAAGACCGGTTCCGAGAGTGCCGCCGGTCCACATACTGGCGGAAAAAAAGGTTAATCCCAGCATGACGAACGTCAATGCCAATACCCCTTTCCGCGCCGACTGCGGGACTGGCCCCTGGCTAAAGTTGTTATCTTGCGACACGAAATTCCCCCTTTTTGCTGTTTGAAACCCAAAAAATCCGCCGCATTCTATTCATCTGAAAATAAAAAGCAATCGTTTCCGTGGGGAAATATATTTTTTATATGAATGAATAAAAAAAGATGGGGAAAAATTTATCAGTGTAAAAACAGTGGGTAGGCATGATAAGACGCGTCAGCGTCGCATCAGGCATCTGCGCACGGTGTCGGATGCGGCGCGCGACGCATCCGACAATACCTTACTCTTCCATCGCCTGGCGGATTTGATCCAACGATGAAGGATCATCAATGGTCGTCAGATCCCCCGGATCGCGTCCTTCGCAAATCGCCTGGATCGTGCGGCGCAGCATTTTTCCGGATCGCGTTTTCGGCAACTGCGAGACAAACCAGACGTGCGCCGGGCGGCCAAAGTTGCCAATCTGGCTGTCCACCAGCGCCATAATCGCCTTCTCTTGCGAGTGCGCCACCTCACGGTCTTCCAGACTATCGCTCTCTTTCGGAATGACAAACGCCACCGCCACCTGCCCTTTCAGCGCATCTTTCACCCCAACCACCGCTACTTCGGCAACGCCCGGATGACTGGAAATACTCTCTTCAATCTCGCGCGTGCCCAGCCGATGCCCGGCAACGTTAATCACATCGTCGGTACGCCCGAGAATAAAGTGATAACCGTCAGCGTCGCGGATACCCCAGTCAAACGTGGCGTAAACCGGACGGGAAAACAGCGACCAGTAAGTCTTCACAAAGCGGTCGTCGTCGCCCCAGATGGTCTGAATACAGCCCGGCGGCAATGGTCCTTCCACCACCAGCATCCCTTTCTCATTGACACCACACGGCTCACCAGTGACTTCATTGAGCAACTGCACGTTGTAGCCATACATCGGCACGCCGGGGCTTCCCAGCCGCGTCGGCCTGTCGTCCAGACCACGAGCAATCGCCATAATCGGCCAGCCGGATTCGGTCTGCCAGTAGTTGTCGATGACCGGCACATCCAGCGTATTGCTCACCCAACTGGCGGTCGGCTCGTCCAGCGGTTCTCCAGCCAGATAGAGTACTTCCAGCGACGAAAGATCGTGTTTGCGAATTTCAGCGGTAGGGAATTTTTTCAGCACGCGAATGGCGGTCGGCGCTGAGAACATCCGGCTCACCTGATATTTCTCGACGATTTTCCACCACACGCCGCAGTCAGGCCAGGTCGGCAATCCTTCGTAAACAATGGTCGCCATCCCCGCCAGCAGCGGCGCGTAGACGATATACGAATGCCCTACCACCCAGCCGATATCCGACGCGCAAAAGAACACGCCACCCGCTTTGCCGCCAAAAATGGTTTCCATCGAGGTCGCCAGCGCCACCGCATAACCGCCGACGTCACGCTGCACGCCTTTAGGTTTGCCGGTCGTGCCGGAGGTGTAGAGAATGCAGGAGGTTTCGTTGGATTCCAGCCACGCCACCGGCACCCGCGCGCCGATGTGCTGATGGCGCAACGACGCGAAATCGACATCCCGCCCGCTGACGCGCGCCATTTTCGCCAGCCCGCGATCCACCAGCAAAACGTGGCGCGGCTGGTGCTGCGCCTGGCTTATCGCATCGTCGAGCAATTTTTTATAGGGAATGATTTTGCCGCCGCGCGCTCCGGCATCTGCCGAGACAATCAACACCGGTTTAGCGTCATCAATCCGCGCCGCCACGCTGTGCGAGGCAAATCCACCAAACACCACCGAGTGAATAGCGCCAATGCGCGCGCAGGCCAGCAGAGTAATATGCGCTTCGGCAATCATCGGCATATACACCAGCACCCGATCGCCACGCTGCACACCCAGTGAGCGCAGCATTGACGCCACCGCGTTTACTTCGTCATGAAGCTGGCGAAAGGTAAAGGTGCGCTCTTCTTCTGTTTCCGAAGAGACGGCAATCAATGCCAGCGCCTCTGGCTGTTTCTCCAGCCAGCGGTCGATGGCGTTGTGGCACAAGTTGGTTCGGCCTTCACAAAACCAACGGGCAAACGGCGGATTGCTGTGATCGAGCGTTTGTGTAAAGGGCGTCTGCCAGTCAATACGCTGAGCCTGCTCAGCCCAGAACTGCTCCGGTTCGTTAATCGAACGCTGATAAAATTCGCTAAAAGACATAATGCTCTCCTGTTGAACTTACGCCTTACCGCCGTTTACTTAAATGACGTACAGGTCGAGATACTCATTGACCGGCATCTGTTCGAGGCGAGTTCTGTCGAGAGAAACGTCCAGAATGCGCTGCTGCTGGCGAGTCGGGAACTGGCGTGCGAGGTTGATTTTGAATTTATCGACCAGTTTCGGAATGCCATCCTGACGGCGACGGGCATGACCAATCGGGTACTCCACCACCACTTCTTCAAAGCGCGTGCCGTCGGTGAACTCAAGGGTAATGGCATTGGCGATGGCGCGTTTTTCCGGGTAGTGGTAGTCAACGGTAAACGCCGGATCTTCAAAGCAATTGATCTTCTCGCGCAGGGCGTCGATGCGTTTATCTTGCGCAACGTTGTCCTCGTAATCTGCCGCCGTTAAGCGCCCGAACAGCAGCGGGATCGCCACCATGTACTGAATGCAGTGATCGCGGTCTGCCGGGTTATTGAGCGGCCCTTTTTTGTCGATGATGCGAATACAGGCTTCGTGGGTGCGAATGGTCACTTTTTCGATATCCGCCGCCGTTTTGCCTGCTGCCTGCATCTGTTCATAGAGCGTCATCGCCGCTTCAACTGCCGTCTGGGAGTGGAACTCCGCCGGGAAGGAGATTTTGAACAGCACATTTTCCATAACGTAGGAACCATACGGGCGCTGGAAACGGAACGACTCGCCTTTAAAGGAGACGTCGTAGAAGCCCCACACCGGCGCGGTCAGGGCTGACGGATAACCCATTTCGCCGGTTTTCGCCATCAGTGCCAGACGTACCGCGCGGGAAGTGGCATCGCCCGCCGCCCAGGATTTGCGCGTGCCGGTGTTCGGCGCATGGCGATAGGTGCGCAGCGACTGACCGTCTACCCACGCCAGCGAAACGGCGTTGAGAATTTCCTCGCGGGTCAGGCCGAGCATTTCGGCGACCACGGCGGTGGAAGCCACTTTCACTAACAGAACGTGGTCGAGGCCGACGCGGTTAAAGGAGTTTTCCAGTGCAATACAGCCCTGAATTTCATGGGCTTTGATCATTGCGGTCAGCACCTGTTTCATGGTCAACGGCGCTTTGCCGCTGGCGACCGCGTTGCGCGAAAGCCAGTCCGCCGTTGCCAGAATGCCGCCGAGGTTGTCGGAAGGATGGCCCCACTCCGCCGCCAGCCAGGTATCGTTGAAATCGAGCCAGCGGATCATCGCGCCAATGTTAAATGCCGCCTGGACGGGGTCGAGCTGGAACTGAGTTCCGGGGACGCGCACGCCGTTAGGTACGACGGTGCCGGGGACAATTGGCCCCAGCAGTTTTTTACAGGCCGGGTATTCGAGAGCTTCCAGACCGCAGCCGAGAGTGTCGAGCAGGCAGTAATGTGCGGTGTCGTAGGCCACTCTGGAGCTGATTTCGAAGTTCATTACGTAATCGACGATATCAATAATTTCGCGGTCGAATTCCGGGCGGATGTTGTTGATTTGAGCTGACATTGGGTACGTTTCCTTCGGATTTTTTATAAAGTTAAAGTGATTGTTTTTTACTCTGTTATCGAGAGTGAGTGTTTACTTCTGAGCAGGCCTTTCCCCTCACCCTAACCCTCTCCCCGGAGGGGCGAGGGAACTGTCCGTGCACTCGGTCAAATGGAGCGCGTTTTTCCCCCTCTCCCTTCCGGGGAGTGAGCCGGGGCGAGGGAATTGTTCGTGCACCCGGTCAAATGGAGCGCGTTTTTCCCCCTCTCCCTTCCGGGGAGTGGGCCGGGGCGAGGGAATTGTTCGTGCACCCGGTCAAATGGGGCGCGTTTTTCCCCCTCTCCCTTCCAGGGAGAGGGCC
Source organism: Escherichia sp. MR (assembly GCF_005280595.1). Classification (NCBI taxonomy): domain Bacteria; kingdom Pseudomonadati; phylum Pseudomonadota; class Gammaproteobacteria; order Enterobacterales; family Enterobacteriaceae; genus Escherichia; species Escherichia sp. MR. The sequence continues at coordinate 21,726 of NZ_SZVK01000034.1, forward strand.
GGGGTGAGGGTCTGTGCTCGCACCTGAGCTGACCTTCCCCCTCACCCTAACGGGCAAATTGTGCACGCGGTTACCTCCTGCTCCGTTCTTCTTACTGCCGCTTATCCAGCGCGACAAACGGGCGGTCTTCCGGGCCAACATAATTGGCGGAAGGACGGATAATTTTGTTGTCCTGACGTTGTTCGATAATGTGCGCCGCCCAGCCAGTAACGCGGGCGATAACAAACAGTGGCGTAAACATCTCGGTGGGAACGCCCATCATGTTGTAGGAAACGGCTGAGAACCAGTCGAGATTGGGGAACATCTTTTTGCTCTCCCACATCACTGTTTCCAGGCGATCGGCAATGTGGTACATCTTCAGCGAGCCGCCTTCCTGCGAGAGCTGCTTCGCCACGCGTTTGATCACCTGATGACGCGGGTCGGCGATGGTATAAACCGGATGACCAAAACCAATGACCACTTCTTTGTTTTCCACGCGTTTGCGGATATCTGCTTCGGCTTCGTCCGGCGTTTCGTAGCGTTGTTGGATCTCCAGCGACACTTCATTCGCCCCACCGTGTTTCGGCCCGCGCAGTGCGCCAATCGCGCCGATAATGGCTGAATACATGTCAGAGCCGGTGCCCGCAATCACCCGGCTGGTAAAAGTGGAGGCGTTAAACTCGTGCTCGGCATACAGCACCAGTGAAATATGCATCGCCTTTTCCCAGCTTTGCGATGGCTTTTCGCCATGCAGCAGATGCAGGAAGTGACCGCCGATGGAATCGTCATCAGTTTCCGGCTGGATGCGTTCGCCGTTGTGGCTATAGTGATACCAATAGAGAAGAATCGAGCTAAGTGACGCCAACAGTTTGTCGGCAATATCCCGCGCACCAGAGACGGTGTGCCCCTCTTTTTCCGGCAGTGTGCAGCCGAGCGCGGAAACGCCGGTGCGCATGACATCCATCGGATGTGACGCCGCAGGTAAAGCCTCCAGTACAGTACGCACGTTAGCCGGTAAGCCACGTAGGGCTTTTAGTTTCGTTTTGTAAGCGGCGAGTTCGTCACGGGTCGGCAGTTTGCCGTGGATCAGCAGGTGCGCCACTTCTTCAAATTCGCAATGTTCCGCCAGATCGAGAATATCGTAGCCACGGTAATGCAGGTCATTGCCGCTTTTACCCACGGTGCAGAGCGCCGTATTGCCCGCCGGAACGCCGGAAAGTGCCACAGATTTTTTCGGTTTAATGACATGGGTATTGTTTTGCAGGATCGTTGTGTCGCTCATGTTGTCCTCGTCATTGTTATCATTTGTAGGGTCGGGATTATTGTCGGATGCGACGCCATGCGTCTTATCCGACCTACAGTTCAGTTCATCCTGTAGGCCTGATAAGTCGCGTCAGCGGCGCATCAGGCATCGGTTGTCGAATACAACCAACGGGCGTTTTTTATTTCGCCTGACTACGGGCAAACAGGTCGTCGAGCTTCTCTTCGTACTGGTAATAGTTGATGCTTTCGTACAACTCGTTGCGGGTCTGCATGGTGTCGATCACGCTTTTCTGCGTGCCTTCCTGACGCAGGACGTTGTAGACATGTTCAGCGGCGCGGTTCATGGCGCGAAACGCTGAAAGCGGGTACAGCGCCATTGCAACATGGGCACTGCGTAATTCATCGGTAGTGAACAGGGGCGTTGCGCCAAATTCGGTAATGTTGGCGAGGATTGGCACCTGCACCGCATCGGCAAACTGGCGGTACATGGCGAGTTCGGTAATCGCCTCCGGGAACAACATCTCGGCACCGGCTTCAACGTAGGCCTGCGCACGCTCGATCGCGGCATCCAGCCCCTCTACCGCCAGCGCATCGGTGCGTGCCATGATCACAAAATCAGGATCGGTTTTCGCATCCACCGCCGCGCGGATCCGATCCACCATCTCTTCTTTTGAGACGATCGCTTTGTTCGGACGATGACCGCAGCGTTTCGCGCCGACTTGATCTTCAATATGTAAGCCTGCCGCCCCTGCTTTGATCATCGATTTCACGGTGCGGGCGACGTTAAAGGCCGAAGAGCCAAAACCAATATCAGCATCCACCAGCAACGGCAGCGAACAAACGTCGGTGATACGGCGAATGTCGGTCAGTACATCATCAAGGGTAGAAATACCGAGATCGGGCAACCCCAGCGAGCCTGCCGCCACACCGCCCCCGGAGAGATAAATCGCCTGATACCCGGCACGCTGTGCCAGCAGCGCATGGTTAGCGTTGATGGTGCCGACAATCTGCAATGGATTTTCTTTAGTGAGTGCAGCGCGAAAAGCTTTACCTGGAGAGTGTAGAGACATAGCACATCCTTTGTTATCAACTTGTTATTTGCGTTAATAAACACAAAGCAAGGGATGTGCCACAATTGCATGAATGTAATTAAATTTTTATTTTCAATAAGTTAACTTAAAATCCTTAATTTAATCCGCAAATATGCGTTTCAGTTAACGTTTCAGGCAATGTTTCACTGCGTTTCATTGCAACAATTATGAAACAAGACTAAACCCAATATTCGGTTTCTTAATTCTTTAGGGTGCTATGGCACATCCACCACGGCTGAACGACGACAAACCCGTTTTTTGGACGGTATCAGTGACGCGCTTGTTCGAACTGTTTCGCGATATCAGCCTTGAGTTTGATCACCTGGCGAACATTACGCCTATCCAGCTTGGCTTTGAAAAAGCGGTGACCTACATCCGCAAGAAACTGGCCAGCGAACGCTGCGACGCTATCATCGCCGCTGGCTCTAACGGCGCGTATCTGAAGAGCCGCCTGTCGGTGCCGGTGATTCTGATCAAACCCAGCGGATTCGATGTGTTACAGGCACTGGCAAAAGCCGGAAAACTCACCTCTTCTATCGGCGTTGTCACCTATCAGGAAACCATTCCGGCGCTGGTCGCGTTTCAAAAAACCTTTAATTTGCGCCTTGATCAACGTAGCTACATCACCGAAGAAGACGCACGCGGGCAGATTAACGAGCTAAAAGCTAACGGCACCGAAGCCGTGGTCGGTGCCGGGCTGATTACCGATCTGGCAGAAGAAGCCGGAATGACCGGAATTTTTATCTATTCCGCTGCCACCGTGCGCCAGGCGTTCAGCGATGCGCTGGATATGACGCGCATGTCTCTCCGGCATAACGCCCAGGATACTACCCGCAACGCCCTGCGTACTCGTTACGTTCTGAGCGATATGCTTGGTCAATCACCACAGATGGAACAAGTGCGGCAAACCATTTTGCTCTATGCCCGCTCCAGTGCGGCGGTGTTGATTGAGGGAGAAACGGGAACCGGTAAAGAGCTGGCGGCTCAGGCGATTCATCGGGAATACTTTGCCCGCTACGATGCGCGACAGGGCAAAAAGTCGCATCCGTTTGTTGCCGTCAACTGCGGGGCGATTGCTGAATCATTGCTGGAAGCGGAGCTGTTTGGCTATGAAGAAGGGGCGTTTACCGGCTCACGACGCGGAGGCCGCGCCGGGCTGTTTGAAATCGCCCACGGCGGCACGCTGTTTCTTGATGAGATTGGCGAAATGCCGCTTCCTTTGCAGACTCGCCTGCTGCGGGTTCTGGAAGAAAAAGAGGTCACTCGCGTCGGCGGACATCAACCGATTCCGGTGGATGTGCGGGTCATCAGCGCCACCCACTGCAATCTGGAAGAGGATATGCAGCAAGGACATTTTCGCCGTGATCTGTTTTATCGACTGAGTATTCTGCGTATGCAATTGCCACCATTGCGCGAGCGAGATGCGGATATTCTGTCGCTGGCGGAAAGCTTTTTGAAAGCGTCTCTGGCGGCGCTCTCCGCCCCGTTTTCTGTTGCATTACGCGAGGGGTTAAATACCTGCCAGGTGGTTTTATTGCACTATGAGTGGCCGGGAAATATTCGTGAACTACGCAATATGATGGAGCGACTGGCGCTATTTTTAAGTGTGGAACCGACGCCGGATTTAACACCGCAGTTTTTGCAACAGCTACTGCCGGAATTAGTCCACGAGTCGGCGAAAATTACCGCCTCCCCTTTGCTGACACCCCAACAGGCACTGGATAAATTTAATGGTGATAAAACAGCAGCGGCGAATTATTTAGGCGTCAGCCGGACGACGTTCTGGCGGCGGCTGAAAAATTAAATTGCCGGATGCGGCGTGAACGCCTTATCCGGCCTACAAAACCATGAATTTCAATATATTACGCTCACCGATAGACGTGCGCATCGGGCATATTTACAGGGGCTTCAGAATTACTTCTTCTTATAGATATTTGCCGTACCGTGGATCTTATTGTCAGTCTGACCGGAGGTCAGTACCAACACATCAGCACCTTTTTCATCCGCTTTTTTGATCAAATCTTCTTTTGCATCTGCAGTCGACATTTCATTACTTGTTGAAATATCACCTATTTTTTCATATTGCGATTCAACCTTTTCAAATTCCGCTTTGGTCATCAATTCAGCAGCATAGACGTTTGTAACAACAAAAGCTAACGCACCAACTAAGAGCTTAGTTCCAGTTTTCATAAGTGAACTCCATAATGTGTGATTGGCTAATGCCCTGAAGCTAACAGTCATCATCAGGGTTGATTAATAAGTAGTTCAGCGGTTAGGAAAAATCTATAGGAAAAGAGAATATATTTGTATTGTTCTTAATGCGAACCACTCTTGTCCAACTGGTTAATAACTTTCACTGCAAGTATCGCTGGTGTTATTTGAATTATTTTTCATAAAAATCTCATATTTTCACCCTGCCAGAGATTCAATATAAAACTTACATTATCCACATTATTTTTCTGAACAAGAAAAAACCAACCATCTATTGGATTGATTTTTATAAGCATTATTTATTTTATTCCTTATTAACCTTAAGACGATTTACTATTATTTTTAATGATAATAGTAAAAAACTTCACTCACACCATTTACAAACCACTAAAACCTATCAATGCAATGAACAACTAACAATTTAATAAATTTATTGTATCTAATATTACAGATATTCTTATTTGGCAACTTGCATGCTTACACCCAACAAGTCTTCAGGAAGAAAATCAGTGCAATAAAACACATCTCGCTATTTATATTTTAAGGATGAAAGTGAGTGATATGAGTGATATGAAGTTAACAAAACATGCTTTATCAACCCTGGCTATAGCCATTTCAACAATACTATACACACCAGTATCTCTGGCCGTTGACCCTCCCTCAAATCTAAATAGTAGAGTTGTCGTCAATAATAATGAAGAATTGAAACTCATTGCTTCAGAGGGTTACAATCCCAAATGGAAGCAATTTGGTTTTTTGATGGTGGGCGAAAACTCTAATGGCTCCGTTATCCTTGATAATATGTTAATTATTACCAGATACTCTACCATAGGTAGAAATTCTGAAGGTTCCATCACTTTATTAAACCATACCGACTGGCAGTTTAATCTCACTGCACCCAGGATGGAGCTGGGGACATATGATGGTTCCGGCACCGTATATGTGTTAGAAGGCAGTAAGATAAGTGGCCTGCAAGACCTAAAAATTGGTGATTATTATGGTGATGCCAAAGGATTGATGTTTATTGATGGGGAAAACTCGTCAGTTACCTCTAACATTACTACTGTTGGCAATCAGGGAACCGGCAATTTACGTATTACTAATGGCGGTACATTCACTTCCTTAGCTCAACTAAATATAGGCTATGCTTCTCCAGTCAATGGTATATCAGAAAATCTTAATAGTTATGGAAATATCCTGGTTGACGGTAAAAATTCAACATTGAATGCTGAATATATTTATCTTGGCGGATTTAGCCCTGATGTTCCGGTTACGACTACCGGTATCCTTACCGTTAATAACGGTGCAACAATCAATGCCAATTCGTTTATCTGGGTTACTCTCGCCCCTGGCGCCACAGGCGTTTTAAATATTGGTGGTGCGCAAGGTGAGGCTGAACAGCCTGCAGGTTCGATTAATACGCCATTTATTCATTTGGGAGCCGCAGATGCTTCCTCCTCGTCGGTAGTAAACTTTAATCACTCCAGTGCCGATTTTGTTCTGGCCTCACCTATCCAGGGAAATGGTCAGGTTAACCAGGTAGGTTCCGGGACAACCACATTATCCGGCTCGAATAACTATGCCGGTAATACCTATATAACAAAAGGCAGCCTACGCGCAGGTAAAGAAAATACCTTCAGCCCCAACTCCGATTATATTGTCGACAACGATGGGCATCTCGATTTAAACAGTTATTCGCAGGCGTTAAAAACGCTGACGCTGGCTGGAACAACAACGTTGTCTTCGTATGAACAGGGTCACGAGTTCACGCCGACCACACTGACCATTAACGGCAACTACACCGCCAATGATGGCCTGTTAGTCATGCATACTGTATTAGGCGATGATAATTCCGTAACGGATAAACTCATCGTAAAAGGTGATACTTCCGGTAGTACCCGCATTATGGTCAACAATGCGGGCGGTCTGGGCGCGAATACTCTGGAAGGGATAAAAATTGTAGAGGTTGACGGCCTGTCAGAGGGCGTTTTCAGTAAAGAAGGTCGCATTGTTGCCGGTCCCTATGACTACAACGTGGTAAAAAGCGACAATCAGAACTGGTTTTTAACCAGTGAAATTCCCGCAGGACCGTATACTCCACCGGAACTGCCCGTCATCCCGGAACCAGATCCTGAGCCTCCTGTAACACCAGAACCGCCTGTGACACCGGAGCCGCCTGTTACGCCATCTGTCCCACAACCAGAACGAAAACATCTGTATCGCCCGGAAATTGGTAGCTATCTTGCCAATATTCAGGCGGCAAATACGCTGTTTAATACCCGACTGCATGACCGTCTGGGGGAAACACAATATACCGACCTGCTGACCGGTGAGCAGAAAGCGACCAGTCTGTGGTTACGTAACATTGGCGGACACAATCGTTTTAAAGATCGCTCGGATGAACTGAGCACTCAGAGCAACCGTTATGTTCTGCAACTTGGCGGCGATCTTGCGCAATGGAGCAGTAACGCACTCGATCGCTGGCATCTCGGCCTGATGGCCGGCTATGCCAACAGCAAGAGTCACACGCATTCCAGCCTGACCGGGTACAGCTCTCGTGGGCAAATCGACGGCTACAGTGTGGGGGTGTATGGCACCTGGTACGCTAACGAAGCAGATAAAACAGGAACTTATGTTGATAGCTGGTTGCTCTATAACTGGTTTGATAACACCGTCTCCGGCGAGTATCTGCCCAGTGAAAAATATCACTCTGACGGTATCACCGCCGCCATTGAAGCGGGTTATACCTTCCGTCTTGGTGAAAGCGCAGATGCCCGCACCAGCTACTGGTTGCAGCCTAAAATGCAACTGACGTGGATGGATGTGAAGGCAGACAATCATACTGAAGACAATGGCACTCTGGTTGAGGACAGCACCGAAGGCAACCTGCAAACGCGTCTGGGGGTGAAAGCGTACCTGCAGGGTCACAATGCTATTGATGATCATAAAGCGCGTTCCTTCCAGCCTTTCGTGGAAGCCAACTGGATTTATAACTCCCGCAATTACAGCGTGAAGATGGATGGCATCAGCGATGAAATCATCGGCACGCGTAACATCGGCGAGCTAAAAGTTGGGGTGGAAGGTCAGCTTAATCCACGTCTGCAACTGTGGGGCAACGTCGCCCAGCAGTTGGGGGACAACGGTTACAGCGATACCCAGGGAATGCTGGGCATGAAATATCTCTTTTAATGCCACTTTGCCGCCCGTCACGATACGGGCGGCACTCTTTTTAGATCAACGTTCTTTGTGATCGCGCTCGCATTCAGTCATTTTTACTATAAATATGATGAAGTTAATTCAGCTTATTTATGGATGAAATCACTATGGATCCTTTGCACGCCGTTTACCTGACCGTCGGACTGTTCGTCATCACGTTTTTTAATCCAGGCGCAAATCTCTTTGTCGTGGTTCAAACCAGTCTGGCTTCTGGTCGTCGCGCGGGCGTACTCACCGGGCTTGGTGTGGCACTGGGCGACGCCATCTATTCCGGGCTGGGATTATTTGGGATGGCAACGCTCATTACTCAGTGTGAAGAGATTTTCTCACTCATTAAAATCGTCGGCGGATCTTATCTCTTATGGTTTGCCTGGAACAGTATGCGCCGACAATCAACACCACAGATGAGCGCGTTACAGCAGCCCCTTAGCGCCCCCTGGTATGTATTTTTCCGCCGTGGGTTAATTACCGATCTCTCGAATCCACAAACAGTTTTATTTTTTATCAGTATCTTCTCAGTGACGTTAAGTGCAGAAACGCCGACCTGGGCGCGTTTAATGGCCTGGGCAGGGATTGTGCTCGCGTCTGTTATCTGGCGTATATTTCTTAGTCAGGCGTTTTCTTTACCCGCCGTGCGTCGCGCATATGGACGTATGCAGCAGGTCGCCAGTCGGATTATTGGTATGGTTATTGGTCTATTCGCGCTACGGCTGATTTATGAAGGGGTGACGCGGCAATGAGCTGATGATTGGTAATTAATACGATTGAAAAGTTGGACCGCCATCGAGGCCTCGAACCCCGTACCATACAACAATCCTGATTGTCGTCTGCTCTTCCTGATGAGCTAATGGCGGTTTTTTGATACGAACCTTACAGCATATTTTCTGTCAGGCCCTGGTGCGATGCATAAGATACAGAAACTGCCCTACGCAAACCTGACGGAATTATGATTTTTTTCATATGAATGTCAACCCATACATTCACAAAATGTCTTTGTTGTTCATTAATAAAGCAATAGCGAATCCCTGTCGATTTACTCGCCCATGGTATTCCCTACGCCAGGGGAGTGCCCGCCAGCACCGCTTCAAAATCTGCGGCGCTCAGATCGGTTGCCCCTTTGAGCATATCTCTCGCCAATGCCCGGCGTCGGTTCAGTAATTCATCCAACGTTTCTTCAAAAGTCATTAACTGGCTATCACGCACCGTCGGATAATAGACGTAAACATCTTTCTGCTGCCCGATACGGTAGGCCCGATCGGTCGCCTGATCTTCCTTCGCCGGATTCCAGCAACGGGTAAAGTGGATGACATGATTTGCTTTTTGGACATTGACGCCAAACCCAACCGCAATGGTGGATAAAATAATGACGTTAAAACCGGGCGTTGACTGAAATGTATCGATCAGGCTCTGACGATTTTGATCGCTGCCAGATTTGGTGCTGGTATCACCATTAATAATAAAAGGCTTAAAGCCAAAATGCTGCGCAATCAGATGTTGCAGTTCTCGTTGAATATCGCGCAGTTCCGTAAAAATAATCACTTTGTCATCAGATGACTGGCGAATCGTATTTAATGTCTCCAGCAGCCATTTTACTTTCGGGGCATCGTTCCGTAAGCGCAAATCTGCACTGACGGAATAAGGCCATGCGCAAATAAGTTTCAGGCGATGCAGTAACCCCAGCATACCTGAGCCTCGTTGATCCAGCCCTTCGCTGATCTCCTGTTGATTTTGCCAGCTTGCAACCGAGTGGGTATAGAGATCCCGTTGCAATGGCAGCATATTCAACTGTTTACAGCGTTGATCTTCAATCTTATCCGGCAGGTCTTTCGCCACTTCTTCTTTGGTGCGGCGCAGCGTCTGCGGTTCTATTAATTTACGTAGCGATTCGAGGACAGCATTATCATTCTGTTGCTCAATGGGGCGCAGATAATCTTTACCAAAATTATTTAAAGCCCCCAACAAACCTGGCTGCACGAAGTCAAATAAACACCACAGATCGACAAGGATATTTTCGACCGGTGTTCCGGTACATGCGACTTTAAATTGTGCCTGAATGGCTTTTGCCGATTGGGTAATTAATGCCGCCGGATTTTTAATTTTCTGCGCTTCGTCGCACACCATTATGGACCAGGGCTGACGAGCCAGCGAAAATTCCTGATCGCGCAACGTCTCATAGGTGGTAAGAACAATATGCGCGTCACCCACCCAGTCACTTTGCAGTAAGTTCTTAATCCCCTTACTTTTAAGCGCCTGTGGAATACTCTCTTTCGCGCATTTCTTAGCCTTAAGTTCATTACCGTAGAGTTTTAAAATCGACACCTGCTCGCGCAGGAAGAAATTCCCAACCTCACGCTCCCAGTTATCGAGTAACGACACCGGAGCAACAATCAGCGAAGGAGGCGCATCCGGGAAACGTTCACGATGCCAGATGAGAAAAGTTAGAATCTGTAAGGTTTTACCCAGCCCCATATCGTCTGCGAGCAAACATCCCGCCGTCTCTATTGGCGACTTTAGATACAACTGCTGGAGCCACGCTACCCCTTTACGCTGGTGTTCACGTAGCTGAATGGACGTTTTGAGGATCATCGGCAGTTCGACTTCTGCCTGATGTGCACCGAGCAAAGAGTCCCGCCGTTGTTTAACATACAGCGCCTGCTCGATATTTTGTTCTATCAGCAGAACGGCGCGACTGACCGGCTCACTACTGACGCCATCATTTGTTTCACCGTCGATTTTCTTTTTCCATTTATCGTGGAAAATTTCTGCTTCTTCACGGGGCAAAAGGTTGTCGTTCCAGGGCATGGCGACTTCCGGCGCATCCGTGGCTTTTGCCTCTTCCAGCCGCTCTTCCAGTTCCTGAAAATGTTGATGATTATCGAGATCCCAGCCAGAGAACATAGCCTCGCACATCTCTTGCGCAAGGTTCTCCGGAAGCCATTTTTCACTTTCACTTTTGACCAGATAAGGCGAACTTATTTTTTCAAATTCACCGATCCCGATAACCCGGTCGCTGTATTTGTTCAGATCGAGGACGTGGGTAAAATTCATTCCCGCCGCCTGGTGCTGCCAGTTTTCAAGCAACGCCTGATAACCTTGCAGTTCTTCCTGGCTGAATCTGGAAAGCTCCAGATCGTAACCCTGCCAGACTCCGGCGGGCAGTTGTGCCGCTAACTTTTGCTCCAGTTCAGAGAGCAACGCCGCCAGTTCACCTGGACGTTTAAAGATATAGGTTTCATCCGCCACAGATTGCTCAGTTCTGGGGCTGAGAAGAAGCGTTACCGCCGCAATTTGCCTGTTTTCATCAATCTGCGGCTCCAGACGGAAATCATAAAAGTAGATCCCGGCGTCCTGCAAATTCTGCTCATAAACGTCAGGATCAAGCACCTGGCTCGCCTCTTCACCAATCCAGGTGTAGGGGTTGCGAACAAATGAGAGCGCATCATCCCCCGCCACGCGACGCCCCGTAATAGCGTGCACGGAGGTCAGGACGTCTTTGACTTCAGGGGAAAGAATGACATGGTTTAAGACACCATCGTCCCCTAAAACACGGTAGCGATCCTGCACCTGTTGCGTGCGGTCAAAACTCTGTAACCAGTTGGCAGGCTGCTCATCAAAAACAGGTTCAATTTCCAGCACCGGAGTATCCACCACCAGCGATTTTCGCAGTTTTAACTGCAACGATTCCGGCCTGATGACGATCGTTTTCGCGAGATAGTCATCCAGTTTTGCCCCTGCTTTTTTGGCCTGCCGCCGTATTTTGGCCCAACGGGTTTGGTTGACCATTTCGCCCGGCGTCTGTCGCTGCTGCAACCTGAGTTGCTGTAGTGCGTCCAGAAGTTGCCAGTTCTCTTCACTTAACATAAAGGTGCCTTCCGCAGAGGAAAAGCTGGCGCCTGTGCAAGTTATCTCAACAGGGCGATAGTCATCAGGTAGGGTCCATTTATCAATGAAAACGCGAAAAGTGTCATCGCTAATGCTTCCTGTTGCAGCAAGATGAGCCGTCAGACTGCGCTGTGAAGGGAAAGCAAAAATCGCCAGACTGCTGACATAGTCGTCATTTTTCCGGATGCGGTAAAAATCATCCCAGCTAAGAAACCAGCAATCAGACCAGTGTGAAACATAATCTTCCTCATGAAGCTGTTCCAGGCATGAGGCGACAGGCCAGTTATCTTCGCTATCGGCAAGACTAAAGGGGAAAGCAAAACCCTCTTCTTTCATTACATACAGCGGCGCAAATGAAGCAGGTAGTGAAGTATTCTCTTTAATAAATTTACCCAACAATTTTTTGAACACTATTTGCTCCAGTAAGTAAATTTACCCAGCACAGGTTTAAACCCAAGGCTGAGTAATTTTTGCGCCGCTTCATGGTCTGGTTCATTGAACTGAATATGGATTGCGCCCCCCAGCCCTCGTTTATCCATCACTTTGCAATCGACCGAACGAATAATCTCCCGGATTTGTTGTTCCCGGTCGGGGAGATCTTTTTTGGCTTTTAACGAGGAGGCGATGATTTTGATTTGCTCTTCCCGGTCTGACTTTGCATCACTGACTTCATGTTCAGATAACGATGCAGGTTCAGGCCGACTCACGGTCTTTGAGGCATTGAAGCGAGAGATATCCAAAGTGACAGAGGACTGATTTAAATCTTCCGCAACGTAATCAATACCCAGCTTACGAAGTTCTTCGTCATATCGGCTCATCCACCCCTCAATTCGGTTGAGTGAGTAGAGAAATACCGGCGACAAATGCGGTAAACGCAACCGGACTTTACGGCGGTTATTCCGCTTATCTTTCAGATCATAATCAATATCAAGAATGCCGGTTTCCGGATTAAAGGGCGCATTCCCCATATGGTAGGCATACATCGCCCCCACTTTCGAAAATTCGACAAACAGATAATCACCAATGCGCATAATCATGGCATTGTTATCGCGTGAACCAGAACCTTGCAAACGGCTTAATCGCCCTGCGTTTTTCGCCCTGAATTCAACATAATCGGCATCTTTGGATCGCAGCGCATCTTCGCCCAGCACAATGCGCGTATAGCTCATTTGGTTGGCAAAACGTAGCCAGTAGAACAGGCGCGCATGGTCAACATCCCGATTGCCTTTCAGCAATTCAAAGAACAGTTTCAGGTCGTCTTTGGCGAACCATCCTTGCACCATCAGTAATACCGGATTTTCAACGTGAACCTGCCAGCTTTTATTACGGCTGGTTAACTGCGGATTTCCCCAATATTCCAGGGCCAATTGCTTGAGTTCGAAATGCGTTTGATGTTTAAAAGCCGACTGATAATAACGGGTCAGAGTGGCTGCCAGAATATTATCTTTAAACCGCGTAAGCTGGCGGCTCAAGGCGATAAGAGAATGAATTTTCTGCTGAAAAGCATCGTCAGTCAGGCAAAAAATCTCATTGACCAGGTGGTTAACAATTTTGCGCCATAACCAGCTGGTTTGCGGAATTTGCGCGACTTTCTCCAGCACCGAAATATCCGTGATTTCTCCACGCCCAAGCTGTTGTCCGAGAAGAAAACCTGCATTATCGGTAAAAATATCGCTATAGGTGTCAATGACCGACATCCAGGACATCTGACGCGGCGCACTCTCTTTTAGCTGTTGAAACCCGCGAGCAATCTGCGTGCGTAGCTGAAGCCACTGCGGATTCTTTTCCGGCATATCGCTGGAATGACCAAAGTAGCTGGTACATAGCGCCAGCCATTCGCGGCGTGTTAACCGCTGCTGCGCAATTTTTTGTTCAATTTCAGCGATAATCCTCGCGAAGTTTGTTGCATCATCAATCAATGCAATTTCAAACAGATCGCCTTCTGCCACGTCATTAAGGCCAAAAAAAATCATCTTCCACTCGAAGGGCTTTGGCGTATCCCCCGCACGCAGCCGGGCAATGGCCTGTCGGCGTTTCTCCAGAGGGGGAACCATCTGCACCGCGCGAGCATCTACCTTCCTCTCAAGTTGCGCGATAACGCGCTGAAGATAGTGAAAAGCATGACTTACCGTCGGCTGCACGTTCTGCTCCCGATAGGGCAGCAAACGGGTTTTCAGTTTTTCAATAGCGGAAGTCATTGCATGGCTCCCAACTGACAGGTTTCCTGACTAATGCCAGGAACAACATCCATGCTTTCGTCGCGCTTTTTGTCTTTCAGGCCAAAGAATTGCATCCGCAGTTCTACGCGACGGCTGGCTTCTTTGCTCTCTTTCGCATTGTTGAACGAAACCCCGCCCGCCAGAAATAATTTGCGGATCTGGACCTGTTGTTCCGGGGTTATTTTTTGCTGTAGCGCGCTTCTGCTATCCAGCAAACTGCACATCACCCATTCCGAGCGTTGCAACGAAAGGTGCAGGTTATAGAGATAAGAACCGTCAGTATCCGTAAAACCTTCTATAACAATTTGCTTAAACCATTTTTTGCCTTCATCGCTATTTGCCGCCTCCAGCACTAACGGCACCACATCCTGTAGCGCCTGTAATCCTTCGGCGTTAAGCGCAAAGCGATTGTGCTCAAAACGCCCTGCTTCACCAAAGCTGATACGGTTGTCATGGCAGTCAACCTGAATCGTCTTATTGAGATTCTTTGCCTGAAGCTCAAGTTTTTCACACAGGCGAGCGATATCATGCCCGCGCGATTTCTCCCCCGCCTCCGCCTGCTGGATCCGCTGCGTAACAGAGCTAAGTGACGCCACCATCACCACCAGAAACAGCACCATCATGGCGGTCATCAGGTCTGCATAGGAGATCCAGAAGGGTTTTTCCGCTTCATCGCTGCGCCGTTGCCTGCCATTAAATACCCGGTTAAACATCAGCCTGTTCCTTACGCGCGACGATGACGGAGTACTGTTTCCAGCGTATCCACGCTTTCACCGATAATCTCAACCGAAGAACTTAAGGCTCCCGCCGCTTTCGTCAGTTGCGTATCCATCTCTTGCAGTGAACGATTCAGGCCGTTTTCCACTCCGGTCGTAAAGGATTCAAAACTGGTTCCCATTACCTCGGCAATGTTATGCAGGAACTCCTGAGCCTCACGGTTATATTGTTGCAGGCGTTCAGAGTACGCTTTCAGATCGTCAACAAAACGGCTGCGCGATGTTTGTTCATCATGGCTACGGTTAATCAGCGTTTCGAGTGCCGTTATGGCATTCGCCACGACTTCACGGGTATTACGATAATCAGCAATCAATGCACCCAACTCCGCGCTGGCACTGGAAAGCGTGCGTCCTGCCTGTTGCGTGCCATTGAGCACCTCAGCGGTCAACTGATTAGCCTCAGCAACACGATCGCCCGCAGCCTCAAAGCGGTCGGCAGCCACGCGCATTTTATCGGCTCCTGTTTGTATCTCTTCCAGATGGCGCGTGGTGTTTTGCGCCATCCGTTGCAGCAGATCGCCTGAAGCAGATTGCTGTTCACGCAGCATCTGCATCAGCGACTCAACCTGACTTTCAAGCTGACCAATGATTCGCTGCGCTTCCTGTTGTAACGCACTCTGCGCAGATTGCTGTTGCTGACTGAGCGACTTCTGACCTTCTTCCAGTTGCCCAAACAGGTTACCAAGTTGGCTACCCAGGTGATCGATACCGCTGGTCATTTTCTCTCGCAGGGCATCCTGACCGGAATGCATGGTTTGCTGTAACGACGTCATAAACTGTTGCTGTTGCGCCGCCGCCGCCTGCTCACGCGCTTCGCTACGTGCCAGAAGCTGCTGAGTTTCTTCATGCAGCACGCGTTGCCCCTGTTCCTGAGTCTGGCTCATCTGTTTTTGCCCTGACTCCAGTTGGCTGAATACACCCGCCAGGTTTTGCGTCAGCGTTTCGATACCTTTGCTCATATTGCCCATCAGCAGATTTTGCGCCTGGTTTTGCTGCTGATTAAGTTGCTGCTGACCATTTTCCAGTTGTGCAAAGAGCGTCGCCATATGGCTGCCAAGCGTATCCACGGAAGCTGCCATTTTCTCCATGGTTTCATTTTGCCCTTGCTGAACACTGGACTGGATAGCCTCAATAAACGCGCGCATCTGTTCCGCCATCGCTTTTTCACGCGCTTCGCTGTCGGCAAAGATTTTTTCCAGTTGTTGCGCCATCCGTTCGCCCGCGCCCTCACCTTCTGCGCCAATACGAGCAACGGATTCCTGCAAGCTGCGCAGCATCTCATTCATCCCTGCCTGCATCTCCTGCTGACCGCTTTTCATTTCGCTTAACAGTTGAGAGATCAGTTGCGCGCTGCCCTGACGTGAGTCATCCCCGGCCTGACGCATATCCTGCAACAACGTTGAGAAGCCGCTTTGCATAGACTGAATGGCTTCCACAGAACGCCCCATCATCTCCTGCATGGTGGTGAATTGCTGACCAAAGGTGTTATCCATTTTGCTCATAAAGGCGGTCAGGACGTTCTCCAGCATCGACTGCACACGATGGCTCTGATCGCCGGAGGCGGTTTGCACCACACCAGCAATTTTATCCAGCGGATTTTTCAGACTGGTTTCGATAGCACCACTGACCTGTTCAGCAAACTGTTGGCCTGACTCGCGGTATGTTGTTGATAATGTCTCTGCCAGCTTTTGATTTTCCCGCACCTGGCTATCCACCAGGTTTTGCAGCATTTCGCGCAGGTCAGTGACCAGACCATCCTTAAGTTGCCGCGCATGGGTGGTGTTTTCTTTAGTACTGGAAAGAAGTTGCGAAAGGTAATCTTCACCGACGCCGCCCTCAAAAAGCTGGTCAATGCTGGCGGTAAGAAGTTCAAGGTTTTTATAACATTGCGCCAGTCGCCATTTTTCAAACATGGTGACCAGAATGGAAAACGTAATAGCAAACGCCGAACCTAAAAACGCATACAGAACGTCGCGTAAAAGGTTAGCGACGCTGGCGCTGACCTGCTCTGGCGTGCTGGGGTCAAAATGGTGCAAACCAATCATCAGCCCCGAAAAGGTGCCGATGATCCCAATTCCGGTCAGGATGCCAGGGAGATGTTTAAACGCTTCCGTATAGAGAGGAATTTCGACTAATAACGGTTCCGTAAACCATGCTGACGACGGAGCCGTTGAACGGATGGCGCTAATTTTTTTTTGCCCGCTGTTTTCGTCAAACTCAAACTGGCGATGTAGAGACTCTTTAAATTCGCTCCAGGGATGCGCAAAAAATTTATCAGAGAATAACGCGTCTAATTTTTCGAGTTGTTGTGCCGGTTTTTCATTGCCAAGTTGCCGAATTGCTTTCGCTTTTTGTTTAAAGCGCGCTGAAACCCTAAATGAAGGAATAGCGTAACGGACAATGAAACCCAACAACAAAACCCCAACCACAATAGCGACATAAATCGGCACATTTTCTGGATTAACAGAGGTTAACGTGTCGAGGAACGAAGTCAGCGAAAACATCTAAATACCTTGAGTGAAGGAAAAGAAATTTGCAGGGCAGAACATCACCAGCAAGGAAAAAAATCGCCCGCTCATTATAGGAAAAGTCTCGATTTTTACATCAATAAAACGTTATATATCTCACAAAAACATTGATCACACGCATATGTAAGAAATTTAAATCGCTTGGTGAAAATAATTCACAGAATTTATGCTTTATGACACAAAGATTGGGGATTTTATTTTTTTTCGCCGCCAGACTTACGTATGAAACTTTTTCGTAGGGCGCGCTGCTTCTAATAACGTCCAGTCACTATTCAACGAGACAATTAAATGAGTGAGATTGACATTAAGGGCGATGAAACGCTGGTTGCTCTGCTACTGAACGCCGACAAAAACGATATCGATCTGCTGATTGATTACATTACCCCAGACGGAAAATTTAATTTTTCCCAGTCTGACCGCGTTAAAAAGGCCTTGCGCGATGGTAAAAATAGCGAAGCTGTTGATGAGGAAACATTGCGTTTGCTGATTCGCGAACTGCAACATTTTGGCGGTAACACCGTAATGAATCTGTTCCGACGCAATGGCGTTAGCTATAGCGAAATTGTTGACGATGTCGCCAGCCATCTGAAAATTAAAGTCGCGAAAAATGCACCGGTAAAAGAAAAAGAATCACTGATTATCGATGCCGTTTTTGCGTCATCCTGGAACAAAATGTCAGATGACGATCGCCGTCAGCTTCTCCGCGATATGGGAATTAGCACCAGTATTAGCCTGGATAAGTTGTCACGTATGGAGCTGCCACTTTTGCAACGTGCGGCAATGGTAGCAAGCGGTCTGGCGCAGATCGCCACGGGGAAGGCACTCCCGCTAATTGCGGGTCTGGGGATAGGTCGCGTGTTGGGCGTTCTCACCGGTCCTGTCGGGTTAGCCCTCACCGGTTTATATACCGCTTATGATATTTCCAACCCGGCGTTCCGAATCACCTTGCCCTGTGTAGTGCAAATTGCCTGGATTCGCTTAAAAAATTCCCGCCATCACCGTCTGAGCGAATCGGTATCATCAACGGCAATGTCAACCGCAAACTATGGTAATCGCTGGGTGTTTGAAAATGAAAAGTCGCAGCGCGTTTTAACTGTATCGTCTATCGCTTTAAATGAAATTACCCACCCCGACACTCTGATACGACATGACATTACTGAAATTTCACGGTTAGGCCCACTCTTACAGACGCTTCCTTCGCTCGCCACCGCCGCCCATGTCGCCAGTCATCACTATATGGAAGTCATAATTGATGGCGCACTGGCGAAAGTGAAAGATGGCTCGGGATATCGTGGCTTCAGTCTTGGGGAAAAAGGAATTAAAGCGCACGCAGTTTTGCTGAACCCTGACAAACTGAATCAATTAGTCAATGCCAGCATATTACTGAATGTCGCTTCGGCGATACTGGCACAAAAACATCTGGCAGATATCAGCAATAAACTGACGCAGATAATTGAAACTATTCGGGAGATTTCTGCGTTCCAGAACAATGCCCGCAAATCTGAAATTGTCGGCGCTATTCAGTATTTACAGCAAATCACACCTGTCGTCATTGAGGGGCAATCTTCGCCAGAAATACGGCAAATACTTGAAGCTATCGAAAAGGATTTTTCAACGCTCCAGGATCATCTGCTGACGGATATTGCCTTTGCTGGCGATAAGGTAGCCTCTATAAATGACGGCAGTTTTTTCAGTAGCGCAACCATCACCAGTAAAATTCAGGCGCAACAAAAAATTATTGAAGAACGGACGATGGAGTGGGATTTAGCGATGAGGGTACGCGGGCAAGCATTACATCTGGTCAGCCATAGTGAGGGTCAGACGATGCTGGTAGAACGTCGTCAGCAGGCTATAGAACATCATTATGCGCAGTTCGATACAGTTATCAGCAAGGTAGAAAAACAATTACAGTCACGAATTGATAGCATCGGCGCCGTAGCAGAACAGGCGAATACCACCAGCGCCAATAAAGTCATTTTGCGAAAATGGTGCAATAACCGCTTAATGCCGCAAAAAGTCGCAATTAAGGAAGCCCGCATGGCGTTCGACCAATTCCAGCAAAATATGCTGGACAAGCCGTTGCAGACCAGCCGCATGTTGGTGGAAATGAAAGACGGAAAACCGGTGAAGTGTTATGCGTTGCCGGATGCTTAAGGCGGCTCGTAAGGTTTACTGTGTGGTTAGCGGTGCCACACACAATGTCTCCGGCTCAGAAGAATCAAGGCCAACAAACCCATATTCAAGTTGCCCCACTCCCTGGGGCGATAAATCTCTTACGACTCACCGTTGAAGACATTTCAAACGGACATCAACCTGCCACACGCCCCCATACCAGTTGCCCTTTATGGAACGTTGCGGTACGTGGCGAGATACGCGCCACCGCCTCGGCGGAACAGGAGGCGTCCACCAGCACAAAGCTGGCGTCATCCTGCGCTTTTGGCCAGACGCGCTCGCCTTTTTCATTCAGCGGCAGGACATCGCCAGTGGCTAAAAACAGCGATCGGGAGAGGTTCTGTTCGTTAGGACGAATATAGAGTTGCGCGTACAGATTGGCTTTTTCCAGCATGTCGCCCAGGCCGTAAGGCGACCAGTGGTCGATAACGCTGTCAGTTCCTGTCATGACTTTTACGCCTTTGTCGTGCAACTGTTTGAGCGGCATATGCAGCGTGCCAATCGGCACTGTCGAGGCGATAGTAATTTGCTGCGCCGCCATGCGGTTTGCCAGTCCATCCACCTGTTGCTCGTTAAGCGTTGCCAGCGCAAAGGCGTGACTGATGGTCAGCTTGCCCTTCAGTTGCGGCGTTTTCTCTACGGTTTCAACCATATAATTGATGGCCGCCACGCCTGCCGGCGTGGTTTCGTGCAGGTGAATATCGACGCCTTTGTCGTAGTCCAGCGCAATCTGGAACATGGTGTCGAGAGATTTTTCCATCGCGCCATCGACACTGGTCGGGTCCAGCCCGCCGACGTAATGCGCCCCTGACTGCATCGCTTCACGCATTAAGGGCTCCGATTTCGACAGCAGTAAACCGTGCTGCGGGAAGGCGACGATTTCACACTCGAAGCCCGCCTGACGTCGTGCCAGCACCGCCTGTAAGTTATGCAGATTTTTCAGGCCGGAAACCGGTTCGATATTGCAGTGGCTACGGGCAATGGTGGTGCCTTTCGACTGCAATAAATCGATCAGTTTTTCCGCCCGCTCCTGAGTGTAAGGTTGCAGCTCCGGCAGCATTTTCTGCTCAAGCTTAATCATGTCCTGGATGGTGGTGCCTGCCGGGCGATTGAGCGAGCGCCACGGCCCGCCGTAAAAGGTTTTGTCGAGATGAATATGCATGTCGCGGGTGGTGGGCAGCATCAACTTACCGCCAGCGTCATAGTGCGGCAGCGTGGCGTCCGGATGCTGCTTATTCTCGCGCAGCGCAACAATTTTGCCGTCCTGAATTTCCACGGTCTGGCGCGCCGTGCGGGTCTGCACCGCTACGCCGTTTTCGTAATCAAAACCGGTTTCCAGCAACACGTTGTCGAGATAGTAGTGCGGGTCAGTGATTTTCATGGTGTTATTCGCTTCGCAGTTTGCGGTGCCAGAGACTGCCGCGTGGGCGAGCGGCACAGACGTACCAAACAGCGCGGCGGCGGTAACCATCTTACCGCTCTGGCTCAAAAACTCACGACGGCTATTGCTTTCTTTCATCTTACGTCCTTACGTTTTAATAATATGGGTGCCCGTTTCACCGCGCAGCGCCGCTGGCAGGCATTCCGGCGTGGTGATAATCACTTCTTTGCCGCCCTGTTCCAGGAACGTCAGGCTGGCAATGATTTTTGGCAACATGCTGCCGGGCGGGAAATGCCCTTCCTGCATATAGCGGGTCATGGTGGTAATATCCACCCGATCCAGCGCCTGCTGCTGCGGCTTGCCAAAGTGAATGCACACCTTTTCCACGCCAGTGGTGATCACCAGAATGTCGGCGTGAATTTCGCGGGCCAGTAGCGCGGTAGAGAGATCTTTGTCGATAACCGCGTCCACGCTTTGGTAATCCCCCGCTTCACTGCGCACCACTGGAATGCCGCCACCGCCCGCGCCAATCACTACAAAGCCTTGTTGGATCAGCGCCTTAATGGCAGGTGCTTCAACAATACGTTTCGGTTCCGGCGAGGCGACTACGCGGCGATAGCCCCGTCCGGCATCCTCAACAAAATGCCAGTCCGGGTTTGCCTTTTGTAATTCGTCACGCTGGCTTTCACTGAAGAATGCGCCGATGGGCTTGGTGGGATGAGCAAAACCCGGATCGTTTTTATCCACTTCCACCTGAGTCACCACGGTGACGGCTTTTTTCTCGCCGTGGCGCGCCAGTCGGTTGTTCAGCGCCTGTTGGATCAGATAGCCAATGCCGCCTTGCGTATCTGCCACACAGTTCGCCAGCGGCGTTAAGGGCAGCCCTTCGCGCTCGTGGGCAATCTCCGCGCGGCGTAAATCCAGCCCGACCTGCGGCCCGTTGCCGTGGGTCAGCACAATGTCGTAATCGGAAGCCAGCATTTCCAGCACCGTATCAGCGACGGCTTTCACCGCCTCCGCCTGATGCTCAATCGACTGGCTGGCGTTATCTTTGATAATGCTGTTGCCACCAATGGCAACGACCACAAGTTCTTTCATGTTGTTATGTCCGCGACAGAGGGTGATGGGGTTATGACCAACGCCAGACTGCCTGATGCGCTACGCTTATCAGGCCTACAGATTCTTGTGCCATCCGGCAATGGTGAAAAATGCCTGATGCGACGCTCGCGCGTCTTATCAGGCCTACAAACTCTTGTGCCATTCGTAGGCCGGATAAGGCGTTCACGCCGCATCCGGCATAAACATGTAAGTCAGACGCCGTAACGTTCGCACCAGCCAAGAATGGCTTTCTCGAAGCAGGCGAATGGCGGATGCACAATGCCCGCGCCAATCATGCCGACGCCCGCATCTTTATGGGCGATGGCGGTGTTGATCACTGGCAGAATGCCGCTGCTGCCCACGCGGGTGATGTCGATAGCCGACGGTACGCCCATAAAACCGAGCAGCGAAATGGTGACGTTCGGGTTCTCGCCGAGAGTGATTTCACGCATCTGGCGGGAGAAATCGATAGCCTCTTCCACCGTGCCGCCCACCAGCGTGACGATTGCGGGCGCGGTCGCCATAGCAAATCCACCAATGCCGTAGGTTTCGGTGATGGCGCTGTCGCCGATATCCAGCCCCGAATCCTCCGGCTTATACCCGGCAAACATCGGGCCGATCACCTGCTGCGCCGGACCGGTAAACCATTGCCCTAGCAGGCCGCTGACCCGCAGGCCGAACTCAACGCCGTTACGCGCCATGGTGGTGACCACGGTGCTGTATTCGATGCCGTGCGCCGCATCCATCGCCGCTTTACACATCGCCATCCACGTCGGGCCGGAGAAGTAGTCGCTGCTGGCGACAAACTCAAACACTTCGCGCTGTTGCTCGACGGAATAGCCCGCCTGAATAATCCCCGGCGTCAGCGCCTGAATCAGCAGCGTCGTCCCGGCGTTATTGCGGTTATGACACTCATCGCCCATATGCAGCGCCTGCGCCAGCATTAAGCGCAGATCGATCTCACCGATAATTTTCATCGCGTCGCGCAGCATTGGTCCCTGCACATCGCGCATCCAGTTGAGGCGGTCGATCACGCTCTGGTCGTTAGCGCCCATACGCAAAATCTTCGCCATCTGCTCGCTCATGTTGGTGTAAGCGATGTTGCCGTAGGTTTTGTTTTTCACGATGTGCATAAACATCGAGGCCGAGGTAACCCCCGCCATCGACCCCACGCAATCATGTTCGTGGCACGGCGAGAAGGTGATCTCCCCGGAAGCCGCCAGTTCAGCCGCCTCGTCGAGGTCTTTCGCCAGCCCTTCGAACACCAGCGCCCCGGTGACCGCGCCTTTCATCGCGCCGCACATTTTTTCCCAGGTGACCGGTGGTCCGGCGTGAAGAATGGTTTTCGCCGTCATGCCCGGCACCACGTTAATCGCCTGATCAAAACCAATTAGCACCGGATGCGACTGAATAATGCGCTCCAGCGCCTGCTGATTAGCGGCGGCGATTTTGTCTGCCAGGGGCGAATCGGCAATGTTATCCAGCGCCTGCACCACCTGCATATTGCCCTGCCCCGGCGGCGTCCAGTCGAGTTGGGTCACTTCTACATGCTGCTTTTTCAGGTCATCGCTAAACATGGCGATACCGACGTTAATAACGTTCAACGGTTGGCTAAACAGTGACGGGCTCATCAGGCTTCCCCCCCTTTGCAGATAAATTCACGCGCCAGCAATCCGGTATTGGTGCTGCTGCTGGCCAGAATTACCCCGGCATCAAGCAGCATCTGGCTCTGTTGTTCTAATGATGGCGTATCGAGATCGGTGCCCAGCACATAGGCGAGAATGATCAACTCGCGCCCTTCGGTAGCGGCGATCGCTTTTGCTTCTTTGATCGCCTCGATGGTGGAGCCGACCGGATCTTCATGCGATCCAAATCCGAGCACAAAATCCATCACGATCACCGCCACTTCGGGATCGCGCGCCTCTTCGATCAACCGGCTGATACGGTTGGTCGGGTCAATCATTGGATGTGGTTTGCCGTTGGTGAAGTCGTCATCGCCAAAGTCGAGGAAGGTGTGTTTGATGCTGCGGTTGATATCTTTCAGGCGGAATTCAGGATCGGGCTGAATGTTGCTGTAGACATCGCCATTTTTTTCCATCACCGCGAACATGGTTTCGTCGCACAGCGTACCGCCGCAGAACAGGCCACGAATGTATTTCTGCTGCGGTTGCAGACGCGCACGCACATCCGCAATCAACGGCTGGTTAAGCGTATGCAGGTCGAGATGTTCCTGTTTCACGCCGGAGAGCATCACTGCTTTCAGCGCCGCTTCTTTGGTGCCGCGAGCAAACTGTAGCCCCTGCTCATCCACTGGCGTTTCGCCACGACCGAGGAAGCAGACTACCACCGGTTTGCGGCAGGCGCGCGCGCGTTCCAGCACTTTGCGAGCCACCGCCGGCGCTGGCGGTTTAGAAATTAAGGCGATGATTTCAGTTTGCGGATCGTTTTCTAACATGCCGATGGCGTCGAGCATCATCAGGCCGCCAATTTTCTCGCTCAGGTCACGCCCGCCGGTGCCGATCAGTTGCGAAACGCCGCCGCCAAATTCATGGATGCGGACACTCAGTTCCTGGCTGCCGGTGCCGGATGCGCCAACAATACCGATGTTGCCGCGACGCACGGCGTTACCAAAGCAGAGCGCCGCGCCGTTAATAATCGCCGTGCCACAGTCTGGTCCCATCATCAGCAGCCCTTTTTCGTGAGCGAGCTGCTTGAGCGCCAGTTCATCTTCAACCGAGACGTTATCGGAGAACAGCATCACGTTGAGGTCATTTTGCAGCGCCTGACGCGCTTCGCGAGCGGCAAACAGGCCGTTGACGGAAATCACCGCCAGGTTACTTTCCGGGATATGCTTTTTGGCGCTGGTGATAGTGGCATAACGCGCCTCGTGCGTACCACTTTGCGCTTTGGTATTGAACAGTTCTTCAATCTCCACCAGCAACTGCTCGTTGTCCGCGCCCGCTTTGCCGTTGATAACGATCATCAGGTCGCCGTTTTTCGCCTGCTCCAGTTCCGGCGTTAGCAGCCCTAAATTTTTCAGCACGCCTTTGTTCATTTCGGTCGCCATCGCCACAAATGCCTGCTCGACACCGTCGAGTTTATTTGCACGCGTGGAGATGGACATCAACGAGACAGAATCAAAATAGGTATTCGGTTTAATGACTATTTTAACTGACATAATTCCCTCCGTAGGTTTGGCTCAGCGCACAACCATCGGCCATGCCATACAGCATGTCGCAGCCGGAACTGGAGCCAATATGTTTAATTTTTTCTATTGTCTGAGTGGCGTTCTCAGGGATGTCATTAATGATGCCGTGAATAAAGTGATAAATATTTTCCCGACAGCGTTGTTGTAATGCGGCTTCCAGCGTTATGGCACTTAATAACGTGGTATTATTTCTGCCGCGTTGCAGGCCGAGATAAAATTCCTC
This sequence comes from Escherichia sp. MR, assembly GCF_005280595.1. Classification (NCBI taxonomy): domain Bacteria; kingdom Pseudomonadati; phylum Pseudomonadota; class Gammaproteobacteria; order Enterobacterales; family Enterobacteriaceae; genus Escherichia; species Escherichia sp. MR. Next base: position 46,973 of record NZ_SZVK01000034.1, read on the forward strand.
TTTGTATTTTTCTACCGGATGCCCGGAAATAAATAAAACAAGCGCCAGACCTGTTAAATAATCATCGGCTGAAGGCGTCAGACCAATCCCTAACCCAATCATATTAGCGACCGCTGACGCGATATTTTGTTTATCGTTTACTGCCTGAATAACAGCACGTCGCCTGATATGTAATTCTTTATTTAACGCCTGATAAGGTAATGACTCCAACTTATTGATAGTGTTTTATGTTCAGATAATGCCCGATGACTTTGTCATGCAGCTCCACCGAT